>CAYMXK010000232.1:0-7578 GCA_964393915.1 uncultured Prolixibacteraceae bacterium | reverse complement strand
CTGAACGATGAAGAGTTCAATCCTTCGATTCGGGTCGGAGGAAAGGTTATGGAGATAGGGGAGATCCTTCCGGCCTGGGAGGAGAATCTGAAGGACATTCTGGAACAGATATACTCTCCGGAGTCTGTTTTTACACAAACCAGATTTGTGGAGCGATGCGGTTATTGTCCCTACAAGCTGATTTGCGGGAGATGAGCGGCTGGCGATGCAATTTGTTTCTGTTACAAGTGGCGTCTTGCCAGCCTGAATTCCCGCTCTGAGAAAGGACGCTGAATGGATAATCCTGCGAAAGATCCGGTTTTTGAAATCAAAGGTGCCCCGTAACTGACATTATCGGACATATGACTGCCAAAGAAGAAATGGGAACGGTGGTTACAATAGGTTACTGTTGCCACCTTCCAGGCAGTCGGGTGGAAGCATTTGAGGTTAGCGTAGAATGACTTTTTATCAAAACAAAGGGAGTTATAAAAACCACTTTCAGACAAGTCAGTTTATACCTATATTTGCTCGTCATAATTTTTAAACCATTGACCAGGGGATAAACGATTTAAATAGAGTAAATCCATATGTAATTCTGCCTTATGATTAGAAAAAAAATATTAGTGACCGGAGGTGCCGGATTTGTCGGATCACACCTTTGTGAACGTTTGCTCAACGAAGGAAATGAGGTGGTCTGCCTGGACAATTATTTTACCGGCCAGAAACAGAATGTGGTTCATTTGCTGAAGAATCCCTTCTTTGAATTGATCCGGCATGATGTGACGACACCTTTTTACATCGAGGTAGATGAAATATATAACCTGGCCTGCCCGGCGTCGCCGATCCACTACCAGTACAATCCCATCAAAACCATTAAGACTTCGGTAATGGGGGCCATAAATATGCTGGGACTGGCTAAACGCATCAGGGCCAAGGTCATGCAGGCATCCACCAGTGAGGTTTATGGCGATCCGCAGGTCCATCCGCAGGTGGAGAGTTACTGGGGCAATGTCAATCCGATAGGAGAACGTTCCTGTTATGATGAGGGAAAGCGTGCAGCAGAAACCCTGTTTGTCGATTACCACAAGCAGAATAAAGTGAAGATCAAGATTGCCAGGATCTTCAATACATACGGACCGCGAATGCATCCCCACGACGGGAGGGTTGTTTCCAACTTTATTGTTCAGGCTCTTAATAACCAGGATATCACCATTTACGGGGATGGCTCCCAAACCCGCAGTTTTCAGTATGTGGATGACCTGGTTGAAGGTTTGGTCCGCCTCATGGCTACTCCCGATGAATTTACAGGGCCTGTCAATATCGGTAATCCCAATGAATTCACTATCCTGGAACTGGCAGAGAAGGTGATCCACCTTACCGGGTCAAAATCAAAAATTGTCAGGATGCCATTGCCTCCGGATGATCCTTCGCAGCGGCAGCCGGACATCACGCTGGCCAGGCGGGTGCTTGACTGGGAGCCGAAAATTCAGCTGGAGGAGGGTCTGATATACACCGTCAACTACTTCCGGTCGATTCTCTGATTTTAGTATGTCTGGATTTTACACTGGATCTTCTGAAAGTTATACAGGAGTTGAATAAATAAAAAAACCGGCATAGGAGCCGGTTTTTACCACTATTTTGTCGATTTTAAAAATTGGCAGAACTGGTAAAATTAAATTGCAGCTTGTCAGATTGATTCGGTTTCTACTACTTTCGACAGGATTTCATTGTAAGGCAACAGCAGAAACTGTCTGCCATCGAATTCAATTTCCGTACCTGCATACTCCTTGTATAAAACTTCGTCGCCGGGTGCAATCTCAGCATTTTCGATTTTTCCGATAGCTACTACTTTTGCAACCCTTTGTTTTTCTTTAGCGGATTCGGGAATAATAATTCCGGATGCTGTCCGCTGTTCGGCCCGATTTTCTGTAATCTCGAGCAACACATTCTGATTAATTGGCTGTAATTCTTTCATTTTTACCTTTCTTTAAATTTTAATTAGTGGATAAAAGAATTTTATTAATGTTGTCAATAAACATTTGCTTGGTATCTTCTTTTGAACGGGCAATGCCTGAAGTCATAACCGGCTTGCCATCTTTGGGAATATAAAGAAATGCCGGAATTCCGCGTATGCCAAATACAGCTGCGAGCTCTTTTTCCTTTTCCGTATCGATCTTGTATACCACGATTTTATCAGCAAATTCATGCGATATTTCATCGAGAATGGGAGCTGCAATTTTACATGGCCCGCACCAGTCGGCATAAAAATCGATGATGGCTGGTTTGTCGCCCAAAAACTTCCACTCCTGGGGAGATGATTCGTAGTTCCATACGGTCTTCAGAAAATCCGACTTTACCAAAAGCTTTGTTCCACCTGCTTTAGAGGGGATATTCATTGCTGTCTGGTCTGCAGTTGCAGAGAGTTCCACCTGTTGGGGAACGGTTTTGTCACCACTTTTCCCATTGGCCTGGTTATTCGCACAGGATGCAAGCAAAAATGCCGCCAACCCAAATAATAAAAAAGATTTTTTCATAATTATCACGTTTTTAATTTAATTCAAGTAATCTGTTAATTCTGTCCCTGTCGAAACCAACAATCATTTGTCCGTTGATCTCTGTCTGCGGAACGCCCTGCTGTCCACTCTTCCTGACCATCGCTTCGGCAGCTTTCTGGTCTTTCGATACATCTACCTCACGGTACCTGACCTGGTGGACATCCAAATGACGCTTTAATGTTGTACACCACGAACAGGTGGGTGTCGTATAAACGATTACGTTCTTTAAAGGTTTACCCTCCGCAGAACTATTCGCTACAAATATAGCATTTTCAAATATTGCGCTGAACTGTTCCGTCCTGTGGCATCCTTTAAAAATGTTGGTCAATGCGCCTTGACGGAACTCCAGAAGAGAAGGAACCGAACTGACCTGGTATTCAGGGTGAATGTCCCTGGTCTCTGATACATCGGCAAATAGAAACAGGTGGCCGGCAATCTCTTTTTCAGATTCTGAAAAATTCTTCATCGCACAATCACTCTGCTCTGAGCCTTTCTTTATTAACAACAACCAAACCGTTTCGTTGGTTGGCAACTCATTTTGTAAGTCTTTGAATGAATGGATCTGTCTCATATCGTTAAAACATATGCAAATATATAGATATTTTGATAACAACTCCCGTGCCAATCTGAAATGGCTGTCAGATCCGGTAAAAAATTAAGAAAATTTGTGAAAACAGGTAACACTGACGCAACCTTTTACCGGGAAATTGTATCTATTAGGAAAATAAATATTTAAAGCTATGAGAACGATATTGCTATGGTCTTTCGCCATTGTGGCGTTAATTGCGACATCTTGTCAGAAAGATGATGATTCCTATTCACTGGGAAAATACTGGGTTGGTTTCGGTATTGTCGATAAATCGGGAACCGATGGTTACAGGATTCAGCTTGATAATGGATCTTACCTGTATCCGGTAGCTGGCCACCAGCATGGCAGCTGGTTTGTGGATGAAGGCCGGATATTGGTAAATTACACCATCCTCAGCGACAAAGACGTTTCCGGTGACCCAAAGGAGTACTATGTAAAACTCAACTCGGTAAGGAAGATCCTCAAAAAGGGCATCCTGGACATTACTCCGGCGATTGAGGACAGTATTGGAAATGACCCGATCATCGTGCGGGATGCATGGGTAAGCAAAAATCAGCTGCTCAACATGGAATTGCGCTATTATGGAAATTATGAGGTGCATTTCATCAACCTGGTTAAGCAGCCTGGTGAAATTACCGCCGATGACCAGCCGATTGAGCTCGAGTTGAGGCACAACAAAAGGAACGACCGCGAAGATTACCTGTACAATGCTTTCGTGTCGTTCGATTTGTCGGCAATTAAGATTGCAGGTCTTGACTCGGTCAGGTTTATTGTCAGGTCAACTGATTACATGGAAGATGAGAAAACTTTTACCGGTACTTACAAGTATGAAAACAATTAAGCAAGACAAATTACTGTGATAAACTGATCTTCCATCTATTATTCCACTAAAGAGGCTGTCTCAAAAGGACAGCCTTTTTTTGATATCCGCATGAAAAGTCAGCCGGAACCAGTATCTTTTAATGGTACCCACCACAATTTAAGGCCTTTTGAACGATTAATTGCCGGGCTTTCCGTTTCCGTATTTTGCTTCAGTGCAGCGATCCTGGCCTGGTTTATTAAAAAGGGGCTTGTTTCGGGCAAGAACTGAGATTTGAAACAGAAAATTTTTATTCTTACTTTGCAGGACTATTTTAAAAGTAGAACCAATGAGAAATTACTTTTTATTGTTCCTGACTATAGCGCTTTTTTCCTGCACGGGTAAGGATCCGGTACCTACCCAGGGGAGCTTTATACCTGATTTGCCACAACTTACTTCTGATGTAATGACCCCTGAAGTTTTATGGTCGTTCGGACGACTGGGCGAGCCCACAGTTTCGCCTGATGGTCAAATGACAGCCTATACCATCACCTACTTCAACATCGAAGAAAACCTGTCCTACCGTGATGTATATGTTGCCAGTCTCGGGGATAAATCTGTCAGGAAGCTGACTGACACACCCGAACGTGAATTTAATATTCAATGGCGGCCCGACGGGCTAAAAATCGGATACCTGTCTTCTGCCTCTGGTTCGGTTCAGATATGGGAAATGAACCCCGACGGGAGCGAAAAACAGCAGGTAAGCACCATCGACGGAGGCATCTCGGGGTTTCAGTACAGTCCCGATATGTCGAAGATATTTTATATTCAAAGTGTTAAGCTCGACAAAGATGTGCATGACCTGTATCCCGATCTGCCAAAAGCAAATGCCCGCATCGAAACCGATCTGATGTACCGGCACTGGGACAGCTGGCACGATTACACTTACAACCATGTTTTTATCGCTGATTACAGCGGAGGCAAGGTTAACGCCGGCAAAGACATTATGGCAGGCGAAAAGTTTGATTCACCTATGAAGCCGTTTGGCGGCATTGAGCAAATCGCCTGGAGCCCTGATGGGAAAACCCTTGCCTATACCTGCAAAAAACTGACCGGTAAAGATTATGCCGTTTCAACTAACTCTGATATTTATCTCTATGATCTTGAAACCGGGAAAACCATCAACTTTACTGAAGGCATGATGGGGTACGATAAAAACCCTGTTTTCTCACCCGATGGCAAATACCTGGCCTGGGAAAGCATGGAGCGTGACGGATACGAGGCCGACCGGAACCGGTTGTTTGTGGCCAATGTACAAACAGGTGACAAGAAAGAGTATACAACCGGCTTTGATCAGAATGTTGATCTTTTTATCTGGAGTGCAGATGGTAACTCCATCTATTTCATAAGCGATATCCAGGCTACAGACGAAATCTACAGGCTTGATATGGAGAGTGGCTTAATCAGCAGGTTAACCGACGGTATCCATAACTATTCGAGTATCGGGATTGCCGGCGACAAGCTGGTGGCCACCAAGACATCGATGTCGCAGCCCGCCGAGCTTTTCCTTGTGAGCATGGAGACTGGACTTGACGAGCCGCTGACCAGCATCAACAAAGGTATTCTGGACCAGCTTACCATGGGAACCGTGGAAAAACGATGGATTAAAACTACCGACAACAAAGACATGCTTACCTGGATTATCTATCCGCCCCATTTCGACCCCACAAAAAAATATCCGGCGATATTGTACTGCCAGGGCGGACCACAGGGAACCATCAGCCAGTATTGGTCTTACCGCTGGAACTTCCAGATGATGGCGGCCAACGGCTACATCATCGTGGCCCCCAACAGGCGTGGACTTCCCGGATTTGGGATGGAGTGGCTGGAGCAGATCAGCAAGGATTATGGCGGACAGAATATTAAAGACCAGATGAGTGCCATTGATGCAATGGCTGCCGAACCGTTTGTGGACGAAACGCGGCTGGGTGCCGTTGGTGCCAGTTATGGCGGATTTGCGGTAAACTATCTGGCAGGAAATCACGACGGACGCTTTAAAGCATTTATATCCCATTGCGGGATCTTCAATTTTGATCAGATGTATTCGACCACTGAGGAGATGTTCTTTGTGGACTGGGACTATGGCGGACCCTTTTGGGACAAGTCGAACAGTGCGGCCCAGCGTTCCTATTCCTTCTCTCCCCACCATTTTGTGCAGAACTGGGATACCCCCATGCTTGTTATACATGGCGAGAAAGATTTCAGGATTCCCTACCCACAGGGGATGGCAGCTTTTAACTCAGCCGTTTTACAGGATATTCCCGCAAAATTCCTCTATTTCCCTGAGGAAAACCATTGGGTAACCGGGGCGCAAAACGGCATTCTGTGGCAACGTGTTTTTAAAGAGTGGCTCGGCGAGTGGCTCAAAAACTGATAATGTTCTGCAAATGGCAGTGATAATGAGTCTTCTCTGCGGCAGACAGGTGATTATATTGAATAATAATTTATATGAAGCAATACCTTGATTTATTGGAAACCGTGCTTCAAAACGGTGTGGAGAAGAGAGACCGGACAGGAACCGGCGCAATAAGCATTTTTGGTCACCAGATGCGGTTCAACCTTGCTGAGGGCTTTCCGGTCCTTACCACCAAAAAGCTGCATTTAAAGTCGATCATTCATGAATTGTTGTGGTTCCTGACGGGCAACACCAATGTTAAATACCTTCAGGACAATGGAGTCAGGATATGGAATGAGTGGGCAGGTGATGACGGGGAACTCGGACCGGTGTATGGTTACCAGTGGCGGAACTGGCCAACTCCCGATGGCAGGCACATAGACCAGATCAGCAATGTGGTCGATGGCCTGAAGAACAACCCTGATTCCCGCCGGCATATCGTAAGTGCCTGGAACGTGGGGGAGATAGATAAAATGAAACTGCCACCTTGTCATATACTTTTTCAGTTTTATGTGGCAGACGGAAAACTGTCGTGTCAGTTGTACCAGCGCAGTTGTGATGTTTTTCTCGGGGTGCCTTTCAACATAGCCTCCTATTCCCTGCTCACGATGATGATGGCGCAGGTTACCGGATACGAGCCAGGTGATTTTGTCTGGACCGGAGGTGATGTACACATCTATACCAACCATCTGGAGCAGGTGAAACTGCAACTCAGCCGTCAGCCCCTTGCCCTTCCGCAAATGAAGATTAATCCGGCTATTACCAGCATCTTTGACTTCAGGTACGAAGATTTTGAATTGGTTAATTATTTGGCACACCCACATATTCCGGGGAAAGTTGCGGTGTAGGATGGATTAATTTTAAATGATGACGGATGATTTCCGATCAGAAGAATGAAATGTAAACTTTAAACTATTGAGATGTCCAATATTTCCATAATAGTTGCCATTGCCGAAAACTTTGCCATTGGTAAAAACAACGAACTTTTGTTTCATCTGCCCAACGATTTGAAAAGGTTCAGGCAGATAACAACCGGCCACCCGCTGATTATGGGCCGCAATACTCTGCTGTCGTTGCCTAAGTGGCCATTGCCCAATCGACGCAATATCGTAATCACCGACAAGCCCGATGACGTTTTCCCTGGATGTGAGGTCGTTTTCTCAGTAGGAGAGGCTGTTAAGCTGGTTGAAAGTGAAACAGA
>CAYMXK010000231.1:0-7580 GCA_964393915.1 uncultured Prolixibacteraceae bacterium | reverse complement strand
GAGAACCTGTCCCTTGATGTTAAGGCGCTTCGTGAACTGAACCCAATATACCGGCGTGACATCGTCCCGGCAACAGCCGAAAAACCTCTCCCTTTAAGGATACCATTGGAGCAGATTCCGGCATTTATCGACGGATCTGATGACATATTCAGCCACAACAGGGAGAAATACTTCCCCAACAATTCCCTGGTTGCCCCCAGATCGACATCCACTACGGCATATGTACCGGCAGACATAAGCGGGAAAGCCCGGATTTCCTACACCGTGAAATCGGGCGACACACCCGGACATATTGCCCGATGGTTTAATGTGAACCTAAACGATATGAGAGACTGGAATAACCTCAGCAGGAACCTGATAAGGGTCGGACAGCGGCTAACCGTATTTGTCGCCGAAGACAAAAAAGAACATTATGAGCGTATTAATCTGCTCTCCTTTAATGCCAAGCAGGAAATGGTGGGGCAACCAGTTAAACCAGATGCCCCTAAGGCCTCCGCAGCCATTGCTTCGGCTGCTAGCGACGGAGATTTTGAATATTACACTGTTCGAAGCGGCGACAACCTGTGGAGAATAGCCCAGAAATTCCCCGGCATTAGCAACGACGAAATTATGAGGCTGAATAACATTACCAATGCCGGCAATTTAAAAGTCGGCCAACGGCTGAAAATAAAACCAAAAAGCTGAAGAATTATTTTAGGAGCACTGATTTGGCAATAATTTTGTTTAATGGTTGCCATGAATAATAAAAGAATGAAAGCCATCGCTACCGTAATTCTCCTCCTGTCAATTGCAATCGCAGGATGCAGTTCTATCCGGAGAGCTGATAAACTTAAAACGGCAACCATGGAGACCGAAGCATCCTTCACTGGAGAATTTCACCTTTTATCTATTAATGACGAGCCAGTTAAACTCAGTCAGTCCGGAGAAAAACTCACCCTGATAATCCATCCTGATGATGCCCGGGTTTCCGGCTTTGCCGGATGCAACCGGTTTTTCGGTCCCTATTTATTAAATGCAGACACCCTTGAAATTGGAGTGATCGCTGCCACTAAAATGGCCTGCATGGATAACAACCAGGAACAAAAATACCTTTCCTGCTTAAGCGGGCAGAAGATCATCTGGCGGTTGGAAGGGGAAAAACTTATTCTCAGTAATGCAGATTATACGCTGGTACTCATTAGGAACCCTGCTGAATAGAAGGGTTTGCTGAAAATATCTAATGAAAATAATATTTCGGTAAATGCCAGGATTTGAAAAATGACTGCCAGGTCTCCCCGACAGTCATCTTAGCAAATTGATTCTTATTAAAAAACTATTTTTTGTTGCCCTATTTCCACCACTGAAAAGAATTCCGGCGCAGAATCTTCTACTTTTTACCCTTCTTTTTCATTCTTTCCAATAATAAGCCCGGAATCAGGGAAGGCTCTTTGGCTACCGGCACATCAGCCTCATTGAAGGCCTTAATTTTCTCTTCGGCGGTACCTGATCCACTTGATATTATTGCACCGGCATGTCCCATGCGTTTGCCGGGAGGTGCGGTTTGCCCGGCAATAAAGGCGACTACTGGTTTGGTCATCTTTTCCTTAATAAAACGGGCTGCCTGCTCTTCCGCATCACCGCCAATTTCACCGATTAAAACAACCGCTTCGGTGGCAGGATCGTCCTCATACATTTGAAGAAGCTCCTGGTAATATAAACCGGCAACAGGGTCACCGCCAATGCCGACACAGGTTGTCTGGCCCATACCGTTCTCTGTCAAAAGGTTAACTACCTCATAGGTTAATGTACCGCTGCGGGACATCAGGCCAATGTTACCCTTCATAAAAATATTGCCTGGTAAGATGCCAATTAGGCATTCTTCAGGTGTAATCAGCCCCGGACAATTTGGGCCAATCAGTTTGGTGCCGTTTTGCCGGATAAAGGGCATTATTCTGATCATATCCTGAACAGGAACTCCTTCTGTAATGGCAACCACCAGCTCTATTCCTGCAAAACTTGCTTCCAGGATGGCATCTGCAGCGAATGGAGCCGGCACAAAGATAACCGAAGCGTTGGCTCCGGTTTCCGCTTTGGCTTCCTTTACTGTATTGAATATCGGTATGCCGTTGATGTGCTGGCCCCCTTTTCCGGGAGAAATACCGCCAACAACATGTGTTCCGTATGATTGCATCTTCCCGGCATGAAAAGCACCATCGCGACCGGTAATTCCCTGGACAATCAGTTTTGTCTTTTTGTTGATTAATATACTCATGATAATTCTTTCTTTAATTGGTCAACAATCTATTTGCTTAATTCAATTGCCTTCAATGCAGCTTCATTCATTGTACTGACAGTCGGCAGGCCAGTGGCCTTCAGCAGCTCCAGTCCTTCCTTTGCATTGGTCCCCGACAGGCGGACCACAATGGGGATGGTGGTTTTAAGCTGATCAAGGGCAGATATTAATCCGCGGGCCACATCATCACAACGGGTTATGCCACCAAAAATATTGATCATAACCGACTTAACATTTTTATCGCTCAACAGGATATTCATCGCATCAATCACCTTCTGCGGATTCGATGACCCGCCGATATCCAGGAAGTTGGCCGGTTCACCACCGTACAATTTGATCATATCCATGGTAGCCATGGCCAGTCCTGCCCCATTGACCATACATCCGATAGTACCGTCAAGCTTTATATAGGAAAGGCCTTTTTCAGTGGCATCAATCTCTTTTTGTTCCTCTTCGTTTACCTCGCGCATCGCAAGAATGGCCGGTTGCCTGAACAATGCATTGTCATCAAAATTCATCTTTCCGTCTATGGCCTTGATCTCGTTCTGTGTCGTTAGAACCAGGGGATTGATTTCGGCGAGGGTTGAATCGGTTTCGACATATAGCTTATAGAGCTTTTTGAAAATATCAACTGCTGCCCTGATGTGATTTATATCACTGAAAAGCTTGAAAGCCACTTCCCTGGCTTGCCAATCCATAAGACCTGCAACCGGATCGATGGTGAGCTTAATGATTTTCTCGGGAGAAACCCTGGCAACCTCTTCAATCTCCACGCCTCCTTCAGCACTGGCCATTAAAGTTACCGACCGGGTGTTTCTGTCGTTGATCAGCCCGATGTAAAACTCCTTTTCAATATCCACTGCATTGGCTATCAACACCTTTTCAACCTTGTACCCTTTTATTTCCATACCAAGGATCCTGATAACATTTTCAATGGCTTCGGATTTTGTGCGTGCAAGTTTTACACCACCCGCTTTACCGCGCCCACCGACATGTACCTGTGCCTTGACTACCCGCAGTTGATTGTCATCCGGAACTACGGCCTCAGCTTCTTCTATCGAATGGCACACAAAACCATCCGGAACAGGAATCCCATATTGCTTAAAAAGATTCCTTGCCTGATATTCATGAATTTTCATTGATATATTGTATTATTTGATTTTTAATCCGGTTAAAAGTATAAAATAAATATACAAATAGAAATATTAAAAAGTCGAAAATGATTTATTTTCACCTGTTACAGGTGATGAACAAATAACACATAAAAAATGATGACATAAAACAACATTTTTGTGATTATTTCGCACATTTTTTTTATCACGGACCAACATCCGGTCATCACCTCCGTTTAAGGAAAATTAGGTTAATTTTGCAGGAAATTCTGAGACTAAATGAAAGAGATAATTCAAAAGGTGATACAACACGAAGCTGCTTCTGTCAGTAACATCCCGGTTACTGATGATTTTGTGGCAGCCATTGAGATTATATATTCCCGGGTACATCAGCGGAAAGGCAAACTGGTGGCAAGCGGGATGGGAAAGGCGGGACAGATTGCACTTAATATTGCGACTACTCTCAGCTCTACCGGTACTCCCTCCGTTTTTCTGCACCCCAGCGACTCACAGCATGGTGACCTGGGTGTTATACAGGAAAACGACGTTCTGCTACTGGTCTCCAATTCGGGTAAAACCCGTGAAATCCTTGAACTGGTAGACCTTTCCGGAAGACTTTACCCTGATTTGCCACTGATTGTAATTACCGGGAACAGGGACAGCGAGCTTGCCCGTATGGCAGATGCCTGCCTGCATACCGGTGCGCCTGAAGAGGTTTGTCTTCTGGGGCTTACGCCTAGCACCTCCACCACCGTCATGACGGTTATCGGAGACGTTTTAATGGTATTGATGATGAAAAAGATTGGATTCACCAATGAGGAATATGCTAAAAGGCACCACGGAGGGTACCTGGGAGACAAATCGAGGGAACAGGTAAAAATGAAGATTAGCGCTTTGGAACATTCAACGGTAAAATTATGCGAATAACAAAAGAACATACAATTGGATTGGTTATCGACATTCAGGAGCGATTGGTTCCTGTGATGCACGAAAAGGAAGCCTTCCTGAAAAATTGCGGAATATTGATCCAGGGATTACAATTACTTGATATACCGGTGATTGTCACCCAGCAGTATACAAAGGGCCTTGGGGAGACCGTCGGTGAGATTGCCACCCTGATTCCGGATTTTGCATACATTGAGAAAAGGGACTTTAGCTGCTGCAATGAACCGGAACTAATGGTCCGGCTCAGCATGCTTAATATAAAAAATATCATTATCTGCGGCATCGAATCGCACGTATGTGTTTTACAGACGGTTCTTGATCTGAAAGAATCCGGGTACCATCCTGTAGTAGTTGCCGATGCAACTTCCTCCCGGTCACCCGTTAACCTCGATATCGCCAAAGAGAGGTTCAGACACGAAGGGATAATGATGACCACAGCGGAATCGGTACTTTTTGAACTTACACGCAGTTCGGCGGCACCTGAGTTTAAGGCAATTTCTAAATTGGTAAAATAATATTATGATCGAAATTTGCGCTTTGGCCTCAGGAAGCAATGGAAATTGCTATTACATCGGCAACCGGTACGATGCGGTTCTCGTAGATGCCGGTATTTCCACCAAACAACTGATGCAGCGTTTTACAGATACAGGGCTGAACACGGGAAAGGTGAAAGCAATCTTTATTTCACATGAGCACGCCGACCATACCCGGGGGATGCAGGTCCTCAGCAGAAGGCTTGGCGTTAATGTCTACATGACAAGCCGCACTTATTATGCACTTCCCAGGGTATTGCGCCCCGAATATGTGCGGTTTTTCACCCCCGGGGAGGTGGTCGAGACAGGCTCATTTTCGGTACATACCTTTTTGAAAAACCACGATGCCGTCGAGCCTTGTTCGTTCAGAATTGAGCACAGCGGTAAAAGTGTGGGTGTTTTTACCGATCTGGGAGAACCTTGCCACAACGTAAAAACCGCTGTTCAAAAGTGCCAGGCTTTGTTCATGGAGTCGAATTACGATGAAGATATGCTCAGCAACGGCCCCTATCCGGTTTTTCTGAAAAAACGGGTTGCCTCTGCGGTGGGCCACCTCTCCAACAAACAGGCGGTGGAGCTTATCCATCAATATTCTCACCCTTCTCTCGAATGCGTTTTTTTGAGCCATATCTCCAAAGAAAACAATACGCCCGTATTGGCGAAAGCTGAATTTGGAAAGCTGCATTCAGGAATTAATGTAAAATTAACCAGCAGGACAGAAGCCGGTGAAGTTTACAGATTAGCAGTTATTTAAGTTATCTGAAAAGGCTGTATGCAAGACTAAATGCAAAGCCGCTTGACTTCTGCTTATAAGTCTCCTTGTAGCTGCCAATAAGTGGTTCCGGATCGGTGTAGGTGACCTCATGGTCCTTAAAGAAACTCATCATGTAACCGGCATCAAAAGTCAGCTGATCGGATAATTTCCACTGAATGCCAAATCCGGCGGTGTTCCTTGGCAATCCAAAACTGAAATCACTCTGATAGCTATCGGCAGGTCCAAGGTTGGTTGAAACGCCACCAACACTTACTGCAAAACTGCTGCTCAGGTTAAATTGCACACCCAGACCAAGCTCCCAGGTATTGTCGTCAATTTCCCGCCTTACATCCCTGTTATATACCACTTCGCGCACATTTTTCCCCCATCCGATTCCTTTATCAAAGTAAAGGTTATAGGAAAGCTGGGTTTCAATATAGGGAGAGAGTTTATAACCTATACCCAGGGCAAAGTTGGACGGAATATCATAGTTCATGGACTGGCCGTCAGGAAACAGTCCGAGATCATCGACTGTGGTAGAATTGGTTAGCTGCAAGGTGGTCCTGTATTCATACTTGAAAGCGATATTTAAATCATCGGAAGGTGAAAAATTCAAGCCTACCATAGGAGTTATTCCCAGTCCGGTTTGTTCCGTCTCAACCTGTTTGTCGTTAAGAAGTCCGCCAGTGGCTATCAGTGTATTTCCCTGATTATTGAAATTTGTTGCCACATTGTTATATGTGCCCTGAATCTGGGAAACAGACATAGCTGCCACCTGGGCAGGAGGAACACCTACTTGCACCAGTCCCCCTGAAATTTGGGCTGCAGTTGCAGCATCAATAATACCGCCAGTCTGCAACTGTGCAAGAGTCAGCGTTCCTGCTCCCCCAGTGATCAAAGTCTGAAGGCCGGTGGCAGCCGTTGAAAGGGTGGTTGCAATTCCTTTCAGGCTATTCCCTACCTGTGGCAGGAATTCGTTCGCTTTTACAAAATCTCCGTTGACCTTTAAACGGATATTTTCAATTGATCCCTGATAGGCATTTTTACTGGGTAAAAACCTTGCACCTCCGTATACTGATACCTTGTCGCCCAATTTGTAGGTTACGCCTGCCTGTATACCCCAAAATACAGAACTTCCATCAAAAAACAGTTCGGTGTCATAATTGGTTACATCATAACCGAGGGCTTTAAGACCCGACAAGCCGGGAACGACCTTCGAAATGGGAATTTCGAAAGAAGGCAGACCCCGCTCAAAAGTTGCAGACCCGCCTCCTGCGTTGGGTCCGAATCCAACTGAAAAAGCGAGGTCGTTCATTTTATACACCGCAAACACCGAAGGAAAAACGGGGGCCGCTACATCACCCTCATAAATACCATTGTTAAGAAGGGGGAACCTGGAGTCAACCGTCTTTTTCTGAAAAATACTCTGATTATGAATTGCAAAATGAAAACCATCTTCCATTTGGGTCAAACCAGCAGGATTAAAGTAGACTGCATCGATCTGGGTTGACGCGTTGCGGCTTAACATTCTGACAAACTGAGCACTTTGATTGGTGTTGGTAAGCAAACCACCTGCATAGGATGACAATGCTAATACACCAATAAGCATGGGTACGAAAATGAATCTTTTCATGTTGAGTTGATTTGATTTGATTTGATTTTTGAAACAAATTTAGAATTTATATTTAATTGCAGAAAATAAAATTGATTTTCAATTGGTTGAAAAACTTTTGAACATTAAAGTAGAACTTTCTATAATGGTTTGATTAGTTTTATAGTCGAGAAACGGTTGATTTTGCCATTTTCTGTTTCTGTGAATTTTGGAATATAATATATCCTGACTGGCCTTTCCGTCCTGGAGGTGTTTTTCACCAGGCAGGCTTCCATCCTCTCTTTTTCTGATGTATCAGGTTCTTCCGATTCTACAACCAGGACCGGAAGTTGGCCAAACTTATCATCGGGAA
>CAYMXK010000230.1:5705-7624 GCA_964393915.1 uncultured Prolixibacteraceae bacterium | reverse complement strand
AAACAGGTCATCCATGGAAAGGCTATTTTGTACCAGGTAGGAATAACTATTGGCTTTTAATCCGTAGTTATAGCCAAATATAAATTCAAATATGGCTATAAGTGTACTTATTATTGCACTTATAGCCATATTCATGCGATGCTTTTTTCTCCTTCAAATTTTAATTTATTGTAAAAGTGCTGTCACGAAACATTCGCACACAACTAAGGAATGGGTGTAATCCCTTTCCAGATATCGATATTGTCGATATCGTTTTTCAACTTTCTTCCCGGGGTACTCCTACCTTCAGCGACTATCTCTGTCAGCATTTCCACCAGATTCCGAACCACCTCCGGGTGTTCAGCCTGCAGGTTGAACTGCTCTTCGATATCGGTATCCATATCATAAAGCTGGATGTCAGGAAGGCCCGTTTCTTTTGCATTCTGGTCTCTGGGATCCGACCAGCCCCCTGAACCGGGGCACAGCACCAGTTTCCATTTGCCGTTCCTGATCGCAAATTTTCCATTTATTGAGTGATGCACAACAGCCGGACGTGTTTTCTCCTGCTTTCTCCCGGAAAGTGCCTCTTTATAGCTGAACCCATCCACCGCGGCATCATCAGGAAGACGGAATCCGGTAATATCTGCAACTGTAGGCATAAAATCGGTATGGCAGATCAGTGCTGAGTTTTTGCTACCCGGCTCTGCTATCCCGGACCAGCGGGCAATAAAGGGCACACGGTGCCCTCCGTCCCAGATATCTGCTTTTGATCCCCGCAAAATCCAGGAGGGATTATGTCCCATTTCCTTCAGCTCTTCTATATTGGAAGTGGGGCCGGAAGTACCGTTATCACTGGTAAAAATGACCAGCGAATTTTCACGGAGCCCGGCGGCATCAAGGGCCTTTACTATCTGTCCAACCGTATGATCGGTTTGCATCACAAAGTCAGCGTGGTCGTTCAATCCACTCTTCCCCTGCCACTCTTCAGTGGGTAGAACCGGTGAGTGGGGCGATGACAGAGCCACATAAAGAAAAAAGGGCTTTCCTGATGCAGCAGCTTTCGCATGGCGGTTAATGAAAGCCACAGACTTCGCTTCAATTTCAGGCAGCATCGTAATTGGGGGCTTGTAGGCGATCACCCGGTTATTTTCACAAACGGTCTCCATATCGCGCGCATGGTGGAACCCATAGAAATAGTCGAAGCCGTGGTCTATCGGGCCATCTTTGACAACTGTGTTGAGAGGCGGGCCAAATTTATGGTCTTCTCCAAGCTTTTCCCCGGAAGAGGGATCTGCATAAATAAAATTCAGGTGCCACTTGCCAACAATTCCAGTGCTGTAACCCTCTTCCCTCAGCATTTCTGCAAGAGTAAGGGTTTGTTCACTAATCAGACAGGGAGCATGCCCGGTGACCACCCCGCTTTGAAGTTTTGTCCGCCAGGCATACCGTCCGGTGAGGAGCCCGTAACGTGTCGGTGTACAAACTGATGAGCCCGAATGTGCATCGGTAAAAGTTATGCCTTCCGAAACCAGCCGGTCAAGGTGTGGGGTTGCTATTTTACCCTTTACATTGAGTGCCGATATCTCGCCGTATCCCAGGTCATCAGCCATTATGAATACGATATTGGGTTTTTGAGGGTTATTTTTTTCTGCATCGCCTGCAAATGCCGGTAGCGCAGAAAAACATGCAGCTCCCAAAATAGCTTTATAGATTATCTTGTTTGACGTCATTTTTGATTTTTAATCTCATTAATGTGTTTACTTTTTATCTCATTACCAGTTCTCATCATAATATTGAGTCTACCCGATAAGACTTTTTCTGCCAGAAAGGCACAAAGGCACAAAGGATTCACCAGGATTATTACTTTTTCCATTCCTGACTTTTAACGGTTACCTCCACATCCCAGGGTTGAGGGGGTAGGGGAGTATAAATGGGGTCAT
>CAYMXK010000230.1:0-5605 GCA_964393915.1 uncultured Prolixibacteraceae bacterium | reverse complement strand
ACGGTTACCTCCACATCCCAGGGTTGAGGGGGTAGGGGAGTATAAATGGGGTCATTATCCTTTTCAGGCATCTGCTCCACCACTTTCCACAGCTTTTCAAAAACTGCCCTGATTCCCGGATCATCCGAGGGTATCAGGTTATGCACCTCTTCAGGGTCCTTCTTTAAATTGACCAGTTTTTCGGGCTTTCTTTCCGGGGAAACATACAATTTGTATTCTTTATCCCGGATTACCCGGTCACGGAAACGATATTGATTTTCAACCCCCTTTTCCGAAAGGGCAGCATTATTCTGGCCCCCCATTGCCATAATCCATTCGCGAGGAGATTCAGTAGTCCTACCCAAAATAACATCTGCCAGGGAAACACCGTCAAAAGTATAATGTTCCGGCATTTCTCCTCCTCCGAGTTCCACAAAGGTTGGAAAAATATCAGTCAAATCCCCCGGGGCATCTGTGACCTTTCCCTGCGGAACAAGGCCCGGACAACTGACAATGAAGGGTACACAGATCCCGTTTTCAATGGTTTTCGCCTTTCCCCCGGGTACCTCCCGGCCATTCAACCTGCCGTTTATAGACATCGCCGTGCCGTTGTCGGTCGTGAATATTATCAGTGTATTTTCCCGCAGACCCAACTCTTCAAGCGCCTTTTCAAGCCTCCCGACAATGATATCTATATACCCGATCATCGCTTTATGACTGGGGTATTTATCCGTTACATCCGGTTCGGCAGGTGTGGAGGTAAGGGGCAGATGGGGCAAACACATGGCATAATACAAAAACATAGGATCTTTCCTGTTTCCCTTCATGAAATTGATAAGAAATTCAGTAAAAACATCCTCTCCGAAGCGGCCTTCAAGGGTTTTACTTCCATCCTTTGTGTGTATATAAGGATCCCAGTACCTTTTGGCACTTGCCGGATTTCCTGCTTCGAATCCCGTCCACATGCAATAATCATCAAATCCGTGCGAAACCATAGCTTCTGGTTGTACCCTGAAGTCGTTGACCTGCCATTTCCCTGCCGCAGCCGTTTTGTAGCCCGCCGATTGCATGGCAAGGGCAATGCCCGGGTTTTTCTCCCAGTCGAATTGCGCTCCTCCGCCCCAGCGGGGAACATCCCAGTGATTGATCCATCCGTGACGGAAAGGATATTGTCCGGTAAAAAGAGTTATCCTCGACGGGGTGCACTGCGGCATCGAGTAAAAACTCTCAAAGGTCAGGCCTGTATTCGCCAAACGATCAATATTCGGGGTTTCTATTCCTTCTGCCCCATAGGAACTCACCCACTCTTTACCCATGTCATCCGCAAAAATGAATAAAATGTTCGGCTTTTCAGGACCGGCTCCCATTGCGGGGTTTAAAATACCCAAAACGCCCAGGACACCTAGCCCGCATTTGACAAAACTGATAGTCTTCATTATTTTAATTTTCTGGTTTAAATCAATTTTTAATCCAATCTATTTGAGGCCAGTTATCCATTCCTTCATTCTGCTGTTTTTCCCCCGGCGTGCTTCTTCCCTGTTCAATGTACTTCGCCAGTAGCTCTTTCAACTCATTTGCTTTTCCGGGATTTTCAGTGATAAGATTATTTTCTTCAGACGGATCGTTTTTTAAATCGAACAGTTGAAACCCGGGCATATCCTCAGAAATTTCATTGTTCCTCGGGAAAGTCCAACCTCCGGAGCCAGGCCATAAAATCAGCTTCCAATCTCCCTGGCGTATGGCAAATCTACCATCAATGGAATGGTGCACTGTTGCTTCACGGATCGGGCTTTTATAATTTTCACCTGTAATTACAGGCAAAAAGCTGAAGCTGTCTTCAGCCGCGTCATCCGGTATGGAAAAGCCGAGAATATCGGCTACCGTAGCCATTAAATCAGTAGTGCAGATAATTTCATCAGATTTTCTGTCACCCTCACCTTTATCAGGCCAGCTCAGGATAAAGGGAACCCTGTGCCCACCCTCATAAATATCTGCTTTGTGCCCCCTGAAAATATAGCTTGGATTGTGTCCGACTCTCTTAAGTTCTTCAAAATTGGCCTTTGGAGAACAGCCATTATCCGTGGTGAAAATTATAATTGTATTGCCGGCGATATTGTTATTCTCAACTGCGGCCATAATCTTTCCAACCACATCATCCACCTGCATGACAAAATCTCCGTAAAAATTGGTATTGCTCATTCCCAGAAATTCTGTTGTTGGAAGGATGGGGGTGTGTGGAGCGGGTAAAGCAAAATAGAGAAAGAAGGGTTCGTTCTTTTGTGCTCTCTCCTTTATATATTGCACCGATTTATCAGTAATATGCGGCAACACATCAACATGACGGAAATCCGGTGCGGTTAAACCTTTCCTCCAGAAACCCTTATCCTCCGCACACACGGTTGTGTCAACGGGTATGGCAGTTGCCAGACCGTTCTCAACGTACACATACGGGGCCATATCGAGCGATCCCGAAAAACCGTATGAGTAACTGAATCCCCGGTCATTGGGCCCATTCTTTATTGGTTTGCTGAAATCAACTTCCGGTTCAACGCCAGGTCCAAGCGGGCCTGACTGCCAGTTATCAGGACCAACAACATGCCAGTCCCAACCCAGGTGCCACTTTCCGATAAACGCGGTTTGGTAATTGTTTTCCAGAAGCAAATCACCAACAGTCATCCGGTCTGGTTCAATCAGTGCTTTGGAGTAACCTGACAAAACCCCCTTTTTTAACTCCGACCTCCAGTTGTACCTGCCTGTTAAGATGCCATAACGGGTTGGCGTGCATACTGCCGAGCTGGTATGTGCATCGGTAAACCGGATTCCCTGCGATGCAAGCTGGTCTAAGTACGGGGTTTTGATTTTGGAGTTCTCATTGTAACATGAAACATCTCCATATCCCATGTCGTCGGCAAGGATATAAATAATATTCGGACTGCCAGGCTTATTCTGCGCTTCCTGGCTGTTGCATCCTGCCAGCATGGTAATGGAGGCAGCAATCAGCAAATTGTACTTTACTAACATAGTTGATAAATTATGGAATTATTTTTACTCCTTCAAATACACTCTTTTCCCAGGACTTTAGTTCTCCAGTCAATTCTTTTACAATACCCTGATTCTCTCCGGAAACATCATTTAATTCTTTGATGTCTGATTTCAAGTCGAATAGTTCAGGGTTTTCATAATTGTTGGGAACAATAAGTTTCCAGTTATTTTTACGGACAGCAAAGTCATTTCCGTGCTGCCAGAAAAGCGTCCGCGGAGGCAAAGGTTTCCTGTTTAGTAAATGATCCGCCATGCTGATCCCATCCAGTCCGGAATAATTTGCCAGGCCGGCAAATTCCATGACAGTCGGAAAAATATCCATCGACAGAACAGTTTCGTTGCTTGTCCAGCCCGGTTTGATGCTGCCGGGCCATCTGATGATTGCCGGTACCCTGTGGCCGCCTTCCCATACTGACCCCTTAAACCCTCTCAGATTGCCATTGCTGCCATTTCTGTTGGCCCCGTTATCGGAACAGAAAATAACGATCGTTTTATGGTCCAGTTCCAGTTCTCTCAGAAGGCTCATTGTTTTCCCGATATTTTCATCCATTATTTCAACCATATCCTTATACATGGCCGTAATATCTTCTTCGCTTCCCGGTACCGGAAAATCGACACCTGAAATGCCACCAGGGAACCTGTCAGGTTTTGATTCCCTGTTTTGGTAGGGGGAATGAGGTGCTTCATGGGCTATATACAATAAGAAGGGATTTTCTTTGTTCCTTTTTATAAAATCATTTGCATTGTTGCTGATTAAATCTGTTGTATACCCGCGCTGATTGGTAAGTTCATCGCCGTTCCACCAGTCATAAAAACCTTCCTGGTCAACATGCGAATGATAATCAACATTACCGCTGACAAATCCAATGAATTCATCAAATCCCTGATGGATGGGATTGAACTCTTTGGGATATCCCAGATGCCATTTGCCAAAAACAGCTGTTGTATATCCCTCATTTTTTAAGGCTTCAGCAATGGTGGTTTCTGCTAAGGGCAAACCCACATCGCGGTGATTTTTAGCCGTAATTACACCGGAAATACCCGTGCGCTGCTGGTACTTACCCGTTAAGAGGGCTGCCCTTGTAGGACTGCACACGGCACCGTTTGAGTGAAAGTCAATAAACCTGACACCCTCCTTCGCCAACATATCAAGATGAGGTGTTTTAATAGTTGTATTCCCGTAACAGCCGATGTCGCCAAATCCCAAATCATCGGCCATGATGATAATGAAATTGGGTTTTTCAGTACCCTGGGACGAAACAGCAGATTTGCTTTCATTGCTCCCTGCAGCACCATTGAGCACCGAAAAGCAGAGGACCAGATTAAGAGCGTGTAATTTTCTCATCTATAAAGTTTTAGAATAATATATACCATGCCGGATACATTAAGGGAAATTGCCAGTATCAATAGTTCGCTTTTTAATGGCCGGATGAAACTCGCATGGAGAATTTTCATCCGTGTATGCCTTTAAGAATCATGCCCGTTTCATCTCATTATAAATGTTAGTTTTAAAGGTATTTATTTCATTTCTACCCCTGCCCCTCATTCTCACGAAAGTGGGAATCCAGCGGACATTGCCTGGTTTCCTGCCTTCGCAGGAATGAGAGGGAGCGCTGTTCCAGTGTCTGTTTTTCGGCAATGTAACTCCCATGAAAATTTTAATGTTCTTCTTGTGTGAATATTGGCTATTCATGGCAACTCCCTGTTCTTTGCCCGGCCAAATACGATAATTACCTGATAACAATAGTTTTAAAAGCACATAAATAATCGGAAAATCCCCGTTTCATGATGTAATTGTTACTTTACCATCTTTTTGTGCCTCCCTCCATACTCTGGGTTCATTTCTACGGGAATTGGGGCATTGGTTTCCTGCTGCCACTTTAAAAGCTCATCGAGCAATTCATTCAGTTTCCCGGTTTCAATAGCTGCCAGGTTATTGGTCTCACCAATGTCAGCGGCTAAATTATACAGTTCAACTGCATTATTCTGAGGGATATTCTCGCGTCCGCCATCGAGCACCCATTCTTCGTGAAACTGCAGCAACTTCCAGTCACCTTTTCTAATCACACTTACCGGCCTTGATCTGAAAAAAGTATCCCTCGACTGATCCATCATCCCTCCGTAAGGGTTCAGGTAAGCCGGGAAATGCCAGAAAAGTGGTTTCCTGTTTGATGCTTCTTCTCCCAAAAGCAGTGGGACAATACTTTCTCCGTCCAAAATATACTCTTCAGGGGTTTCCACACCTGCTAACCCAACAAAAGTAGGATAAAAATCAGTGCCGATCACCGGTTCTTCGCATACTGATCCGGGTTGTATTTTTCCGGGCCAGTAGGCAAACATCGGCTCTCTGATTCCCCCTTCGTAGAACATCCCTTTCCCGCCGCGCAATGGACTCTGACAGGTAAATGCCCCGTGTCCGCCATTGTCTGAGAAGAAAATTACCAGCGTATTTTCACTTAATCCCAACTCTTCCAATGTGCTGTTCACCCTTGCCACACTATGGTCCACGCTTTCTATCATTGCAGCATAAGTTGGATTATTATGACATCCGATGCCCTCTTTTTTCCGGTATTTGGCAATCAGG
>CAYMXK010000229.1:0-7643 GCA_964393915.1 uncultured Prolixibacteraceae bacterium | reverse complement strand
AATATTTGGGTGCGCTGCACCATAGGCAGATGCTACAGAGTAGTAAATCCCGATTATGATCGGGATTGTAGAAAATGGATTATAGAAATTGAGGTACAGAGCACCGAAATATTATTTTTCATTAGAGATTTTCAGCAAAGCTTTCAGCCGGCCCACTTTCCATCCGGTAAATCAGGGATCAGACGATGAATGGAGGAAGAATTTTTAGCGAAATTTTATAGATTATACAACTGCTTCCGCTGTTCCTTGAGGCGTTCATCGGTGATGTAGTCGTCGTAGTCCATCAATTTGTCGATCATTCCGTTCGGTCCTATCTCGATGATGCGGTTGCACACGGTTTGTATGAATGCGTGGTCATGCGACGACATCAATATATTGCCTTTGAACCTGATGAGTGTGTTGTTGAATGCCTGGATCGATTCAAGATCGAGGTGGTTGGTCGGAGTGTCGAGTATCATAACATTGGCATTGCGGATCATCATGCGGGCGATCATGCAGCGCACTTTCTCCCCTCCCGACAAAACACTCGCCTTTTTGTAGATCTCCTCGCCTGAGAAGAGCATCTTGCCAAGATATCCGCGCAGGTAAACTTCAGTGGTGTCTTCAGAAAACTGTGCAAGCCAGTCGACCAGAGTAATATCAGAAGTGAATAAATGGTCGTAATGCAAAGGCAGGTTGGCTTTTACAATGGTTTGTCCCCAGGCGAAGGTGCCGCTGTCTGCTTGTTCATGACCCTTTAAAATCTCAAAAAGTGCCGTCATTGCGCGGGTATCCCTCGATAAAAACACAATTTTATCGTCCTTCTGCACGGTAAAGCTGATGTCGTCGAATAGCAGCGTGTCTCCTAAACTCTTGCTCAGTCCGGTTACTTCGAGAATCTGGTTGCCGGGTTCGCGGGCTGGGGTAAAGATGATGCCCGGGTATTTGCGGGTGGATGGCTGAATCTCCTCCACATTGAGTTTTTCGAGCATCTTTTTGCGGCTGGTGGTCTGTTTCGATTTGGAGGCATTGGCGCTGAACCTTGCGATGAATTCCTGCAGTTCCTTTTTCCGCTCTTCCGCTTTTTTATTCTGATTCTGAAGTTGCCTCAGCGCGAGCTGGCTGGATTCATACCAGAAGGTATAGTTTCCGGGGAACAGCTTGACCTTGCCATAGTCGATATCCACAATGTGGGTGCAGATGGAGTCAAGGAAATGCCTGTCGTGCGAAACAACCAGTACGGTATTGTCAAAATAGGAAAGGTAATTCTCGAGCCAGGTCACGGTTTCGAGGTCGAGGTCGTTCGTGGGTTCATCGAGCAGCAGATTGTCAGGTTTTCCGAAAAGTGCCTGAGCGAGAAGTACTTTTACTTTCTCTTTTCCGTTCAGTTCACTTACCAGCAGGTGGTGTTTTTCCTCCCCGATACCCAGGCCACTGAGCAGGTTGGCTGCGTTACTTTCGGCATTCCATCCATCCATGTCGGCAAACTGTTCTTCCAATTCCGATGCCCTGTGTCCGTCCTCTTCAGAGAAATCGGGTTTGGCATACAAGGCATCTTTTTCATTCATTACCGACCAGAGTTGCGCATGGCCCATCAACACAGTGGTGAGTACGGTAAATTCATTGTATTCGGAGTGGTTCTGCCTGAGAACCGATAATCTTTCACCGGGGCCCATGCTAACCGATCCTTTGGTGTATTCTATATCGCCGCACAACATTTTCAGGAAAGTAGATTTACCGGCTCCATTCGCGCCGATGATTCCATAGCAGTTGCCGGGAGTAAACTTCATGTTGACATCCTGGAAGAGAATCCGTTTTCCGAACTGAATTCCGAGGTTTGAAACTGTGATCATTATTCTTCGTTATTAAATTAAATTACTGCACTATAGTTGTTTTGGGGATGCAAAAGTAATTTATATAACTAATACGTTGAAAGGAATTCATATAAAGCGTTTATTTTTGCAGTGATTAATAATATTTATGGCAGATATCCGGAAAAAAACAGCGTCACCAGGTCGAAAAAGAAAACCAGGTGGATCAAAACGAAAATTCCACGCGGGATGGTTTATTGCAAAGCTTTTTTTGGCGGGTGTTTTATTGATGGTATTGCTGTTTTTCTCAGTATACATTGGCCTGCTGGGTAAAATACCGGCCACCGATGAGCTGAACCGGATAAAAACACCCAATTCAACGGAAGTTTTTTCTTCGGATGGGAAGCTGCTTGGACGCTATTATGTGCAGAACCGCAGCAGTGCCCGGTTTAATGAAATATCGCCCAATGTGATTAACGCGCTGGTAGCTACCGAAGATGCCCGCTTTTATGAGCACCGTGGAATTGACGAGATTGCCCTGGCGCGGGTGTTTTTCAAATCGATTCTTCTGCGGGACAAACGTTCGGGTGGTGGGAGTACACTGAGCCAGCAGATTGCCAAAAACCTTTATCCGAGGCAGCAGTTTGGCCTGTTCACCCTGCCGGTGAGTAAAATCCGCGAAGGGATTATCGCTTATCGCCTTGAAAGAATATATACCAAAGAGGAGATTCTTACCCTGTATCTGAATACCGTTCCCTTCGGGGAGAATATCTTCGGGATAGAAGTGGCTTCTGAGCGGTTTTTCAGCAAATATCCTGCTGAGCTAACGGTTCCAGAGGCCGCCGTACTGGTTGGTATCCTGAAGGCCAACAACCTCTTTAATCCCCGGCTGCATCCCGATAAGTCGCTGGAGCGGCGCAACGTGGTCATTGACCAGATGGTAAAACAAAACTACCTCCGGCCGGAAGAAGCGGAACAGCACAAAACAGCTCCTTTGGGCTTAAAATATCGTCTTATCACTTATAACCAGGGGCCGGCACCATACCTTCTCGAGCACCTGCGGCCAAGGCTGGCTGAATGGTGCAAGTCGCAAACCAAGCCCAACGGGGAGCCTTATAACCTTTATACGGATGGTTTGAAGATATTCACGACCATCGATTACAATCTTCAGGTATATGCCCGGCAGGCGGTCAATGAGCACATGACACAACTTCAGAAGGTCTTTGACGACCACTGGAAGGGCCGCAATCCATGGGGAAATAACCAGTCGGTGGTCGACCGGGCCATGCGGCGCACAGACCGGTACAAGAAGCTGATGGCTGAGGGCAAAGGCGAAGAGGAAATCAGGGAAGAGTTTGCCCGGCCCATTGATGCAACGCTGTTTTCGTGGGAAGGACTGAAGGCGGAGCAAACCACTCCAATGGATTCACTCATGCATTACATGAAGATGCTGAACGTGGGATTTTTAGCGATGGAAGCCAATTCGGGACAAGTGAAGGCCTGGGTGGGAGGCATTGATTTCAGGTTTTTTAAATATGATTACACCAAAGCGCCCCGGCAGGTGGGTTCCACTTTCAAACCGGTGCTTTATCTTGCCGCACTTGAGCAGGGATTAAGCCCGCTCGATTATTATTCCAACGAGAGGAAAGTCTACACTGATTACCAGGACTGGTCGCCCTCCAATGCGAACGACAACTATTCAGGTTACTTTACGATGAGGGCGGCACTGTCCCGGTCTGTTAATACCGTTTCGGCCGATCTGATTATGAAAACCGGTATTGAGAATACCATCTCGACAGCCCGTAAGCTGGGGATGAAGTCAGATCTTCCCGGAGTCCCTGCCCTTGCTCTGGGAGCAGCCACGGTAAGCCTTCAGGAGATGGTGGCCACCTATGCTGCCATTCTGAACGGCGGAGTGCCGGTTGAACAACAGGTTCTGGTCAGGATAGAGAACAATGACGGGGAGGTTCTTGAGCAGTTTGAGGAGCCGGTATTTGGGCCGGGAGAGGTTGACAGGGAGAACTGCCTCCTGGTGGTGGATATGCTCCGGGGAGTGATCGATGAAGGCACCGGGCGGCCAATCAGGTCGGTATACGGAGTGCCCGGTGATTTTGCCGGAAAGACCGGTACCACCCAGGACCATGCCGACGGTTGGTTCATTGGTTTTACCCCGACCATGGTTGCCGGATGCTGGGTGGGGGCCGACGATCCCGCGATCCATTTCAGGACGCTGACCTACGGGCAGGGGGGCTATATGGCGCTTCCGGTTGTGGGAAAATTCTACAATAAGCTTTACGCTGATCCGAAATTTTCCTACATGAAAATTCAGCAGTTCGAACGTCCCGGAGAGGACCTGCTTGAGCAGATTTATGCTATGGAGCCCTGGGTTGAGCAGGTTCGTCCGGCTTTTGACCTGCGTGAAATATTCAGTGGCCGCGATGCCTGGGAAAAGCGGGACAGGGAGAAGCTGCGGGAAAGGCGTGCCGCAGACAGACAAGAGGACAAAGAGCCTATATGGGAGAAAATTCGTAAAATCTTCAAGAAAAAGGACTGATTATCCTCCGGATTTTTAAGAGTGCAGGTGTGGGCTGGCGCGGTACAGGCGTTAAACAGCATGCCCGTAGGGTGCTTTGGGTTTTGGCCGGTGGCTAAGGTAAAGGGCCACTTTTGAAATGGCCTTGTAAATACTCAGGTTGATGGGGTTGTAATCGTTGGCGAGATGGGTATCAATGGTTATGAGCTGAAAATAGTAGTCGGGAACCATGGGTGGTTTCCTCTGGCTGTTGATGCGTTCCCCGATTTCATCCCATGATGGTGCATATTTTTCCTTTAAAGTTTTGCAGGCATAGAGTGCCAGCTTATTGGTTTTTTTATTGCGAAGGGCGGCAGATCCGAACAAACGGCAAATGGCGCCCCTGTAAGGATAAAACCTGCATCCCGGAGAAGAGGTATCGGACCTTACTGTATTGAGCGAAACGCACACCGATTGTCCCGACTCAATTTTTTCAAGTACCTCTTCGTGCTGGTTGGTGGTAACCAGGTGCCAGGCGAGCGGGAGAAACTCGAGGACACTGGCTTCGAGATCAGGCTTCAGGCAGCACAATATGCATCCTTCGGGGCATGAAACCCCTGTCACCTGTTTGAAACGGGAAAGATCTCCGTCCATGGCTTTAAAAACCTTTTCAACCTGCCTGACTTTTTGCAGCATACACAAGCTATTAGAACGGGGCAAATATAGAAAAAGGGCGAATCGCTGATTGGGGTAAAGCTTTTTTCCTGCGTTTATTTTTTTGTTGTTAACAGACGGCCGCTAAGGGGGGTTGCCCCGACGGTCTGCTACATCGCCTTGTCGCCCCCCTGTCACCTGTTTGAAACGGGAAAGATCTCCGTCCATGGCTTTAAAAACCTTTTCAACCTGCCTGACTTTTTGCAGCATACACAAGCTATTAGAACGGGGCAAATATAGAAAAAGGGCGAATCGCTGATTGGGGGAAAGCTTTTTTCCTGCGTTTATTTTTTTGTTGTTAACAAAAGGCCGCTAAGGGGGTTGCCCCAACGGCCTGCTACATCGCCTTGTCGCCGGTTATCCGTTCTGAAGAAACCTTCCCTTGATCTCTTTGATGTCGCTCTGGATGTTGAACAGGGTTTTCCCGATTATTTCACCCGTAAGATTGCCTGATGGCATTTCGTTGCTGGTATAGTTGACAAACCGCCATATTTCACGAACTTCCGAAACGTTCACGAAGTAGGGTTCATAGAGGGTGTTGAGTGAAATCAGCCGCAGTGTGCCATCCTCGTTAATATGGTTTTCCACCACCTTGAAAACAATGCCCTCGTCGAGGGTCAGAACAATGCATGCTTCGCCGCCTGGCAGGGAGAGCCAGTTCTGCACAAACTCCCCGGTAACCCATGCGCCATCGGGGATGGGCAGCATGGAGTCGCCGCTTACCTGGAAGGTGCGGTATTTCCGGTCGGCAGGCAAGAAGGGGAGTTGGTAGCGCGGGAGGTCGCTGATATACTCCGGGTCGAAAAACCCGCGGGTATAGCCTGCTTTTGCCTTTTCGGGCACCAGTTCGATGTTTTCGTTGTTGTTGCTGTCGACTGTGGTGGCCAGTACCCGAAGCTTGCCACCCTTCAGGAACACATCCTCACCGTGTTCGAGCATGTACAGCTGGTGGCCGGTAAGCGCAGCCAGATCAACTTTTATCAGCGTGTCGACCGACATGTTGTAGTACTTCGAAAACTGTATAAGCGCCGGAATATTGGGCATGGCTACCTCATTTTCGTAGCCGCTGAGGGTCGGACGCTTCATGCCCAGCGTTTCGGCCACCTCGTCCTGCGTGCGTTTTTTACGTTTTCGTAAAAATTTAATGTTGGATGCAAATACCATATTCAAAAATGATTAAATTGATGACGTAAAATTGATTATTTAATGATCAAATATATGTATTTTTTTATCAATACACAACTCTGAAGAAGTAAGGCGTACAAAAATTATGGAGCGCAATGTGGTACATATGGATCTCGACACCTTTTTCGTATCGGTAGAGCGGCTGGTAAACAGGAACCTGGTGGGTAAACCGGTGATCATTGGCGGATTGTCGGACCGTGGCGTGGTGGCCAGTTGCAGCTACGAGGCACGTGCTTTTGGCGTTCATTCGGCCATGCCCATAAAGATGGCGCGCCAGTTGTGCAGCGAGGCCGCGTTTATCCGCGGCGACATGGAGCAGTACAGCAGATACTCCAACCTGGTGACCGACATTATCGCCGATGCCGCGCCGGTATACGAGAAGGCGTCGATTGATGAACACTATATCGACATCACCGGTCTCGACCGCTTTTTTGGCTGTCTGCAGTGGAGCCGCGAGCTGAGGCAGCGGATCGTCAGGGAAACAGGGTTGCCCATATCGCTGGGCCTGTCGGTAAATAAAACGGTATCGAAAATCGCCACAGGCGAAGCCAAGCCCAACGGGTTGCGCGATGTGCCTTCAATAGCGGTGCAGCCGTTTCTTAACCCGCTTTCCATCAGTAAAATACCGATGATAGGGCCCCAGACCTACAAATTGCTGCGCTCCATGGGCATTATTACCATTGAAACACTGAGCCGGATACCCATGGATATGATGGAGCGGGTGCTGGGACAAAACGGCATCAGCATCTGGAAGAAGGCCAACGGAATTGATCCTTCGCCCGTGCAGCCATGGAGCGAACAGAAGTCGATGAGCGCCGAACACACTTTTGAGCAGGATACCACTGACGTGCAGCAACTGGAGCGTGTCCTGCTGCGGATGACCGAAGGACTGGCCTTTGAACTGCGGCAGAAGCAGAAGATGACGGCATGTGTAACGGTGAAAATCCGCTACTCCAACTTTGATACCCACACCCTCCAGAAACGCATACCCTATACCTCTTTCGACCACCTGCTGAAGGAGGTGGCAAAGAGCCTGTTTGCACAACTCTACAACCGGCGGATGCTGATCAGGCTGGTGGGCGTGCGGTTAAGCCAGCTGATCAGCGGCACCTACCAGATGAACCTGTTTGAGGACTCGCCCGAAATGATCAGCCTTTACCGAAGTCTGGATGTTATCCGCAAACGGTATGGAAAGCACGCCATACACTCGGCATCCGCAATTTGAAAGGAGCACTTGCAATCATGGCATTCATATATTCCGTTTTGCCAATTTTGCTCCAGTCCACGCAGTTTCTCAGCCGTTTTTTCAATATCAGATCCAGCCATATCCGGGTGGTTCGGCCATTGCCTTCCATAAACGGGTGAGCAATGTTCATTTCCACATATTTATCGACAATTTCTCAACAGTCAGGTATTTTTTACCGTCAGGTGCAGATAATTTC
>CAYMXK010000228.1:0-7654 GCA_964393915.1 uncultured Prolixibacteraceae bacterium | reverse complement strand
ATCACTATCCGCAGGCTGTGGGCTGGCATGAATCGCCCGATCGGGCTGAGATGGTCCCGGTGGCTGTGGGCCAGCATCCCTTGAGCAATATTGGCAGGAGTTTTCATAACTATAATCAACCTCAGGCCGACAAATACGACCTTACCCCTTTTACCAATGAGGGGCCCTTTTTTGAAGAACAATGGAGCCGTGCCCTTGAAGTCGATCCGGAGTTTGTGTTTGTAACCGGGTGGAATGAATGGAGTGCCGGCGCTCAGGTAATGGGGAAGGATATCAATAAATCGTTGCTTAAATGGGATTTTTACCCAGGCGCCCATCTGGGAAAAGCCGGTAAAAAGCTGAAGGAGGGCGACCATTATTTTATCGACCAGTACAACCAGGAGTTCAGTCGCGATATTGAACCGATGAAAGGGGGGCATACCGATAACTATTATTACCAGCTGATGGGCAACATCAGAAAATACAAAGGCATGGAAAAACCCATGGAGACCGGGCCACCGGTTAAGATCAACATTCGCGGAAACTTTAAACAATGGGACAAAGTGGAGGCGGTCTATTACGATCATATTGGCGATACTGAACACCGGAACAGTCCCGGGCATGGCCAGGCCGGACCATATGTGAATACAACAGGCCGGAATGACCTGGTAACCATGAAAGTAGCGTACGATGCCACCTCCGTGTATTTTTATGCGGAAACAGCCAGTACGCTCACCCCTTCGTCTGATCCCAACTGGATGTTGCTTTTTATCGATGCCGACCAGAATAAGGAAACCGGTTGGGAAGGATACGATCTGCTCATCAACAACCATATAATCGATGAAATGACGACCACTATGAGTATCTTAAACAACGACGGTTCATTGGGAAAAACAATTAGACTGCCTTTCCAGGCCAGTCAGAACAAATTGATGATCAGTGTGAACCGGTCAGACCTGACCCCCGGCAACAAGCTGGCCTTCGACTTTCACTGGGCAGATAACATCGGGAAAATCGGTGATATAAACGAATTTTTTATGAACGGAGATAACGCACCTGAACGACGAGCCAATTACCGGTTCCAACCTAAACCAGAACTTTAATGACCATCAATGACCATCAATGACTATCAATGACTATTAATGACCATCAATGACCATCAATGACCATCAATGACTTTCAATGACTATTAATGACTATCAATGACCATCAATGACCATCAATGACTATCAATGACTATAACTTACTATAACTGACTATTTAATGACTATTAATGACAAATAATGACTATCAATGACTATTAATGACCATAAAATTGACTAAAATTGACTATAAATGACCAAAAACGTCCCTAACGTCCCTAACCAACCCAACTGACCCAAAAATGACTATTAATGACCACTTAATGACTACATTTTACTTCACATACTGACTCACATGAAAATCCCATCCATTTTCCTCCTTTCTGCTGCCCTCGGGCTGCTCTCCTTTGCCCGCCCGGAAAAGGAATTCAAAATCTTTCAGTTTCCGCAGAACCAGATTCCGCGTATCGATGGGGACTTTTCTGATTGGGAAATGGTGCCCGATTCGTATAGAATTGGGATCGAAGAGTTGAAAAACACGAAATTTGGTGAAGGTCTGCCCCAGGATCCCCTTGATTTTGACCTGAACGTGAAGGTAGGGTGGGTAAAAGGCCTGAACCGTCTTTATTTTTACATTGATGCGTTTGACGACTACTGGGATTTTACCGATCCGGTGATGCGGCAGGATATTTTTGAACTGGTGGTGGATGCCGATGTTTCAGGGGGGAATTTCATATACAAAAACAACGAGAATGTAAATAAGATACCGGTTAACGAACTTTATTTTAAGGGACACGGCGGGCATGCCCAGAATTACCACGTATTTACTCCCGCCAAAGATAAGGACTGGGCGATGCTTTGGGGAAACACACCCTGGGCCAAGGAGTTTCCCTATGCCAATGCCGCGTACAATTACAATTTTCAACCGGGCGAAAGCGGCAGGTTACAACTGGAGTTTTATATTACTCCCTTTGATTATGCTTCGTTCGATGGACCCGAACATTCGATAATTTCAAAACTGACAGAAAATGAGTTGATCGGACTATCCTGGTCGATGCTCGATTTTGACGGGCAGCAATGCGAGTCGTTCATGAACCTTTCTCATGATCTAAGGATGATCAGCAACGCCTCCTTTCTTTGTGCTTTTCGGTTGATGCCCCTCGAAAAGGCCTTTCAAAAAGCGATTGATGCCAACTGGCGGTTTGTAACCGAAAACCGTGACGAGCGGATCATCCGGTTTTATGACAATTCGACGGGCGAAATCACCAAATGGCACTGGGACTTTGGCGATGGCAGCAGTTCCGTGGAGAAAAATCCGGTACATCAGTATAAACAAGGGAAAGAGTGGACGGTCGTTCTAACCGTGGAAGGCCCGGCTGGGAAGTCGGTTCGTTCGAAAGTATGGGATGTGGTGACGAAATAAAATAATGAAGATTATTATGAAAATGGATCCAAAAAATCAAAATCTAATCGTGGTATTAATGATAGCGCACGTTCCGTTTTATGGCGATATCATGAAATGTTTTCGTGAAATGCATGCACCCGGGATTGATATATTAAGTTGTTTTCCCGAAAATATGCCGGTTCATACCCCAAAACTGGCATCGAGTGCCGCGGAATTAATGGGTGGAACCCAGATGAAAAAGGCAATGGCGGATTCATAGAATCAAACGTCAAAAAGAATTTATAGAACAAGAACTTGGAGTATCAACATGACATTATTGAAAGCACAAAACATGACATTATTGAAAAGACAATTGGTCGTATCGCTCTTAGCGATTGCATGCCTTTGCAGCTGCGCATCAACGGCAGACAAACTCTCGGTTGATCACCTGCGATGCGAGTATCTGGATAATCCCCTGGGCATCGATGTACTTGAGCCTCGTTTCAACTGGAGAATTGAATCCAGCCAGCGTATGCAGAAACAGACGGCCTACCACATTCTTGTGGCCAGTTCTCGCGCCCTCCTGGACGAAAACAAGGGTGACCTTTGGGATTCGGGTAAGGTTACATCAGATCAATCCATTCAGGTGGTCTATGCCGGAAAACCACTCGCCTCGCGTATGTTGTGCTTCTGGAAGGTTCAGGTGTGGGATAAGGACGGCAAGCCCTCTGCGTGGAGCAAGCCGGCCCAATGGTCGATGGGGCTGCTTCAGAAGGCTGATTGGCAGGCGCAATGGATTGGCTACGATGCCTTGCCCAGGCCGGAAGATATTGCTAATATGCCCATTCCCGGCAAGAAAGACAAGGGTAAGTTCAAACAGTATCTGCCAAGTCCACACCTCAGAAGAGAATTTAATGTGTCAAAGACTATATCCCGTGCCTGCCTTTACGTAACTGCTCAGGGGCACGTGGAGATGCGTGTCAATGGCAAACGTGTCGGGGATGAGTACTTCACACCCGGATGGACCGACTATCGCAAGCGCATCTATTATCGCTGCTATGATGTCAAGGCCATGCTGAACACGGGTATCAATACTGTGGGCGCTATCCTCGGCGACGGCTGGTTCCGCGGCAATATCAGCATTCTCAACCAGAATCAGTATGGCACCAAGCTGCGGCTCTTGACACAGCTTCATATTGACTTTTCAGACGGCACCAGCCAGGTTATTGTGTCCGATCCCACATGGAAGGCCTCGTTTGGCCCGATTATCCTGTCGGACATGTTCGAAGGCGAGACCTATGATGCACGAAAGGAAATACCTGGATGGGACAAACCCGGTTTCAACGATGCCGAATGGGTTGGTGTGGATACGGGCACTGAAATTAATCCCGTGATCCAGGCCTACCCGGGTGTGCCCGTGCGTGCCATACAGGAATTGCCTCCCGTCAAAATCACGGAACCCAAACCAGGTATCTACGTGTTTGACCTGGGCCAGAACTTCTCAGGTTGGGCCCGTCTCAAGGTTACGGGACAGCGCGGGGATAAGATTGCTATGCAGTTTGCAGAGATGCTCAATGCAGACGGTACCGTGTATACGGAGAACCTGCGATCTGCACGCGCTGCAGACAACTATATTCTCAAAGGCACGGATCAAGAAGTGTGGGAGCCGCATTTTACGTTTCACGGCTTTCGTTATGTAGAGGTTACGGGCCTGCGTATAAAGCCTGCATCGGAAACGATCACCGGTATTGTTATTCAATCCGAATCGACCATGACCAGTTCGTTTGAATGCTCCAATCCCATGCTCAATCAACTGTACAGCAATATCGTCTGGGGCCAGCGCAGCAACTATCTTGAAGTGCCCACCGATTGTCCTCAGCGCGACGAACGTATGGCCTGGACAGGTGATACACAGGTCTTTTTGCGCACCGGCACCTACAATCAGGATATAGGGGCGTTCTTTACAAAATGGATCATCGATCTCATGGATACACAAAACAAAGCAGGCACATTCGGCCAGCAGGCGCCGGTATTTCATGGTCACGGGTCTCCGGCCTGGGCAGACGCAGGTGTCATTTGCCCGTGGACGATCTATAAGGTGTACGGCGATGTACGTATGGTGGAAACCCATTATGACGCCATGGCCAGGTTCATTGAGTACTGCAGGTCCAAGGGCCTGTCCGGGCCGGGCGGTGGATTCGGGGACTGGCTGGCCATTGGATCTACAACACCCAAGGAACTCATCTCCGCGGCCTATTTTGGGTACACCACCAGTCTTATGGCGGAAATCGCTGAGGTCCTGGGCAAAGAGGACGATGCCGCCAAATACAAGGCCCTCTTCCGAGAGATATGTGCGCACTTCCAGAAAACCTTTGTAAGGGAAGACGGCAAGATTCAGGACGAATCCCAGACCAGCTATTGCCTGGCCTTGTATTACAACCTGCTGACGGATCAACAGCGCCTGCAGGCGGAAGCCCATCTGGTGGACGCAATCAAGGCCAAAGACTATCATCTGTCGGTTGGCTTTGTGGGTGTCCCCATTCTCCTGCCCACACTCACGGAAATCGGGCGATCCGACCTGGCCTATCGTCTCATTCAAAACACGACCTATCCCTCGTGGGGCTACTCCATTGAACAGGGTGCCACCACGATCTGGGAACGCTGGAACAGCTATACCAAAAAGGATGGCTTTGGCGACGTGGACATGAACTCATTTAATCACTATGCCTACGGCGCATGCGGCGAGTGGATGTTCCGGAGTATGCTCGGCATTGATCTGGATAGCCCAGGTTACAAGACCATCCTGATGACGCCGGAATTGGGCCAGGGCATCACCTGGGCCAAAGGCCATTACGACTCTATTCATGGACGTATTGGCAGCAACTGGAAAGCAGGTGCAGGCACATTCGAGTGGAAGGTGACCATTCCGCCAAATACCACCGCCACCCTTCGTGTACCTGCAGCGGATGTTAAAGACATCACCGAAGGCGGCGGCCCGGCCACACAGGCACAGGGCGTAACATTCCTGCGCATGGAAGCCAACAGGGCCGTGTTTAATGTGCATTCCGGCAGCTACGAATTTGTTTCAAAGAATCCGTAAGAAAAAATATTCAACTACTTAATCGATTCTCAGGGAACAATTATGAAAACAACAATCACTTTGCTTACACTGATTCTATTGACCATCTTGTGTTCAGCCCAGTCCCGGTTGACCAGGCAGTCTGTCAAACCCCGTTTAATCGTGATGGCGGATATTGATGCTATTGGCGACGGTAAATCCACCGAAGGTTCTGAACTCATTATCAGACAGGTTACTAAGGATGATCTACGGCCGGTTTTCTTTGTTGTTAACGCCGGATCAAGCACGCTGGCGCAAGCTCTTTATGACTTTCGCAAAAATCACAGCCCCGATGAGGTCGCTTCCTTTGTGGCAAAGATACGCGTTATGGAAAATGGAGCACAGGACAACTCGGGCACATGGATCACCCATGAATTCCCTGACACCAAATAAATTTTGACAATGAAAAACATTTTGGTTTTATTATTGATTTTTATCACATCTCATTTAAACGCAGGAATAAAACCAGCAAACCTGAAATGCGAATACCTTACAAACCCCGAAGGGATTGATATGCCAGACCCACGTTTCTTCTGGCAATTGAAGTCAGGTGAGGAAGGACAATTTCAAACTGCCTATCAAATTTTGGTGGCAACATCACAAGAAAAACTCGATCAAAATATTGGCGATGCTTTCGATTCCAAAAAAGTAAAAAGTAACCAAAATACCCATCTGGTTTACAAAGGGAAAAAGCTGGATCCGGCTGCCAACTATTTCTGGAAAGTAAAAGTTTGGGATAAAAACAAAAAAGCTTCAGAATGGAGCGAAACTGCCACTTTTACAACAGGGCTATTTGCTGAAAATGATTGGAAAAACGCCCAATGGATTGCATGGAAAACACAGGAAGAATGGGAAACAAACTGGTGGAAGCGTAAAGCAATTGAGGAACAATGCCACGAGGTAAGTTTACCTTCCTATTTCGGAGCGCGCATGTCGCTTTGGGAACGCTATCTGTTTCATTACGAGAATCTTTATGACCCTTCTCCTCTAATGCGTAAAGAGTTCAAGGCCGAAAAAGAAATAAAATCAGTAAAAGCTTTTGTTGCCGGAATTGGTTACCACGAATTGTTCATCAACGGGAAAAAAGTTGGCGACCATGTGCTTGATCCGGGTTGGACAAACTACCCACAAACCGTACTTTATGTGACACACGATGTAAGCGAATATTTCAGTAAAGGCAATAATGCCATTGGTGTTATGCTTGGGCGTGGCAATTATGGTTCGCTGGCAAACGACCATTGGAGTTTCTGGGAAAAAGGAGGTTATATTGGGCAGCCAAAACTAAAATGCCGGTTCAGAATTACTTACACCGACGGCACAGAAGAAGACATTATCAGCGACCTTAGCTGGAAAGTAACTGGAGGACCAATAGTTTATGACGACCCTCACATGGGCGAAATTTACGATGCCACAAAAGAAGTTCCGGGTTGGAATGAGCAGGGTATTAATACAAATTCATGGGATAAAGTAAATGCAGCTCCAAATCCTGGAGGTAAATTACGCTCACAACTAAACGAACCCATTCGTATAGTTCAAAAAACCTTACCAGTTCAGGTAGAAACCAGGGGTTGGAGAAGAGAGGTTTGGGGAGATGCCGGCACCAACATGGCAGGCTGGATCAGTTTCAGGGTGAATGCGCCAAAAGGTACCCGAATCAGTGTGTATTATGGCGAAAAGGAAAATGTAATGGATCTGGACCAACCCGGCGGTTTGCAACAATCGGCATACATTGCCAAAGGCGAACCCGGCGAAATAGCAACCTGCCGTTTTTCTTACAAAGGATTTAGGTATTTTCTAATCAAGGGACATCAGAATCAGTTAACCAAAGATGATATTGAAGTTTGCCAGGTGAATTCTGACGTTACACAGGTGGGGAAGTTTGAAAGTTCTGATACAATCATAAATGCCATTCATAATCTTTGCGATAAAGCCATGATTTCGAACCTGCACAGTATCCCCACAGATTGTCCGCACCGCGAAAAAAACGGCTGGATGGGCGATGCGGTTACCGGCATTGAAATGGGCATGGGTAATTACGATATGGCTGCATCAATGACCAAGTTTATTCGTGATATTTTCGCTGGGCAAAAT
>CAYMXK010000227.1:3881-7694 GCA_964393915.1 uncultured Prolixibacteraceae bacterium | reverse complement strand
GCCTTGGGTGAGCGGAGCACTCATCATCAACCGCCAGCGATCTTCCAGCCCCGCGCCGCCACCGCCGTCGTAGAGCGCATGGCCCAGCTCAGTGGCGATGTAGATTTTCTTTTCCTGGATAATTTCCTCGATGCCCGCATAGGGCTCGTAGTGGTCGGTGATGATGCCATCGACCGGTTCGCGTCCGTGGCGGGAATAGATGACCGGGCGTTTTTGAAGATCCGCCTCCTTGAAATAGGGATCCAATTCCGGATTGTGCCCGTCTTCGTTGCCGTTGGCCCAGAGGATGACGCTCGGGCTGTTGACATCGCGCCGGATCATGGACCGGACGAGGGGGATTCCGGTCTCGGTCGGCAGCAACTGCTGGCAACTGGCGAGTTCCTCAAGCACGTAGATCCCCATCTCGTCGCAGAGTTCGATGAAGCGCTTGTCCGGCGGATAATGCCCGGCGCGGACGGCATTCATGTTCATCTCTTTCATCAGTTCGATATCCATGCGGTCGATTTCCTCGCTCACGGTCTTTCCGGTCTCCGGCCACATGGTGTGGCGGTTCACGCCGCGGATGATCACTTTCACACCGTTGACGAAGAGCCCTTCACCGGGGCGCACTTCGACCGTGCGGAAGCCAAATCGTTCGCGCGTGGTGTGGGTGGTCTTTCCGGCCACGGCCACGCTGAGTTCCAGATGGTAGAGGTTGGGGAATTCCGCGCTCCACACGAGCGGGTTCTGGAATTTGCCGGTGAGGTCGACCTTTTCCTGACCGCGGGCCAGATCGACCGCCATCGGTTCGCCAAGCGGCTTGCCATCTGCACTGGTCACGACGGCTGTCAGCCGGGCGGGCCTGGAGATGCCGGCCAGCGAAACCTCGGCGCGCAGCGTGCCATCGGCCCGGGCATCGATCGCGCAGTGATCGATGTGGGCCATCGGCTTGGCCTCGAGATATACCGGCCGGAAAACACCCCCGAAGCGCCAATAGTCTCCGCCCTCAGCGGCCACGAGTCCGGGATAGGCCGGAGAGTCGTTATCGACATGCACTTCCAGTAGGTTGACCCCGTCGTAGTCAAGGTGGTCGGTCACATCGTAACTGAAACGGTAGAAACCGCCGCCATGGGGTGCCTCCGAAACCGGCTTTCCATTGAGATAGACATAAGTCTCCAGGGCCACGCCCTCAAAGACGATCCCGACCCGCCGTGTGTTATCCCACGCGGCAGGCACACGAAACTTGTAGTTGTAGCTCCCCTTCTCGCCCGATTCAGCATCGCCGTAGGTCAGGCGGCCGAAGCCGTGCATCTCCCAGCAGGAGGGCACGGGCAGGCGGCTCCATTCCTGCATCCGGCTCCATTTGGTGACGTAGAAATCCCAATCGACCGTGTTGTCCTTATCCGTGCCGGAAAGATACTGCACCCAGGTCTCGGAAGGTGTACCGGGCGCGGCTGACGGCTGGCCGACCTCCGAGAGGTAAGTGTGAGCGTTGAAGTCTTTCAGCGGCTGCCCCCAGTCGTGGCTCTGCCGAATGGGCTCGTCCCCGTAGGCTGTGGTCGCAAAAAACGCAGCGGAGATTGCAACCATGAGTGATGTAATTGATATTCTTTTCATTATGGTGTATTTTTTTTTTCATTATGGTGTATTTTTTTCGGTCGGGTGGGATCGAATCGTGTTTCATGATGGATGGTTGACTTAATCCTTCCAGACCGCCACGCCACAGCGTCCGATTTTGCGGTTTCCAAAGATGAACTCGGCACCCTCGGGCGCAGGCACCTCAAGTTCCTGATCGGAGTAGTTTGTCGCGATACCGAAACCGTCACGGTATTCCATCATCATACCCTTGGGTAACGATGCTGTCTGAATCCCGGCCTGGTGATAGACCCGGCGGAGTACCGCCTCTTCCAGATCGGCGTTGTGCGAATAGGGGCCGATGTAGGTCACCGTGCCCTGACCCAATTTGCGGTGAGTCACGGCGGCCTCACCCTTGTAAAAGCTGTTCCCGTAAGTGGCCCACACTTCTGTCCCGTCCATCGGCTCGAGAATATCGCCCCAGATGTTCCAGGAATAGGATTCACCTTTATAGTCCACCGAACCTTTTTCGGGATTGGGGATGATATCGAAGCCGAAGAGTTCCGCGCCGATGAGATCAAGGATCGGCTCCGAGCGCCGGGCTTGCCAGAGCTGGCCATTGCGATTCATCTGGCCGCTGCGCGCGCCAAGCACGAGATGGCCGCCTTCTCGGACATAGGCTTCCCACTTCTCCACCAAGCCCTGGTCCAGAAGCTGGTATGCCGGCGCGATGATGACAGGGTATTCCGAGAAGTCTTTTTCCTCGTCGATGAAGTCAACCGGCGCAGCGAAGGATTTCACGACCGGATAATAATGATCGACGACAAACGTGTAGTAGTTCCACTGGCTCGAGAGTGGATGACGCTCCTGCCGCCAGCGGTTGTCACGATTGATGAGGATGCCGGTCTTGCGGCTTAAATAGTTCGCATTCAGTGCCCGATCAGGATCGTAGTGCTCACGCAACTCGCGAATCTCACCCGCGAAGGTGGAAAAATCGATGCCGCTGTAGCTCGGCGTCACACCATCGGGATCCATGACCCCGTAGTGATACATCTCTGCGGAATTAATCGGCTGTCGGAAGCGGTAGGTGCAGGCAAATTCATTGCCCACCGCATAGGAGTGCCAGAGCCACATCCGTACGATGCCAGGCTCGAGCAGCGGGTTGGCAACCGAGCTCCAATTGATCTGCCCGGGTTGCAGTTCCATGATGCCGGTGATCCCGCCAATCGGGCGGTAGTAATCGGCGGCCCGCGCGATGTGGTGCGGCAGTCCCCGTCGATACCCTTCATCTCCCACTCCCATGTTAAAGGCATGCGCCAGGTAGGTCGTAAACGAAACGAAATCGAGATCCTTGTTCAACCAGGGATTGGCGCTGGAGATGTCGTTTTCGAAGTTGGTTGTGATCCATTGGTGCGGCCCTGCGCGCTTGCGGATCGTTTCGGCCTGCAGGCTGAGGTGGCTGGCCGTCTCGTGGGCCATGAAACGTTTGTGATCCAAGTGTTGGGGCGGGTTATACATTCCCAAACTGAGCAGGGGCAGTGCGATCTGGTCGAAATCATTGTGGGTCATGCTCCAAAAGGCCGCCCCCCAGGCATCGTTCAGGGCATCGATCGTTCCGTATTTTTCCTTGAGCCAATTGCGGAAGCGTGCGGTGGCGTTTTCGCTGTAATCGACCGTTCCCTGGGGCTCGTTGTCCAACTGCCAGCCAATCACGTTCGGGTTTCTGCCGTAGCGTTTGGCCAACTTCTCAATAATCCCCAGACTATATTCGCGGTAGAAGTCGCTGGAAAAAGAAGCGTGCTTTCGGCGGCCGTGGGACAGACGCATGCCGTCTTCATTGACCCGCAGGATCTCCGGATGCTGGGTCGAGAGCCAGGCCGGGGGAGCGGCGGTGGGCGAGCAGAGGACGACCTTCAATCCGTATTTTTCCGCCAGTCCGACCGCAGTATCCAGCCACTCAAAACGGTAAACGCCCTCTTCCGGTTCAAGAGCCGCCCAGGCAAATTCGCTCATGTGGACAAACTCAAAACCCAGATCCGCCATCTTCTTGAAGTCGCGCTCCCACTGGCTCTCATCCCAATGCTCGGGGTAGTAAAAAACTCCGGTGGTGATGAGCTGCTCCGCAGGGAAGAATTTCGACTCCGCCTTGGCAACGAGAGGTAGGAGAAGGCCAAGGAAAATGATGGGCTGTATTTTCATGGCCGGGATGTGAGATGCGGAGGATCGCAAGAAATTGAGGATACTGTGGACATGAAGTGT
>CAYMXK010000227.1:0-3871 GCA_964393915.1 uncultured Prolixibacteraceae bacterium | reverse complement strand
CTCCGGTGGTGATGAGCTGCTCCGCAGGGAAGAATTTCGACTCCGCCTTGGCAAAGGTTGGAGCGTTCAAAAGGAGAAGAAAAAGCGAGGAAAAGAAAATAGTTCGTTTAATCATGGTATTTTATATTTTGATAATTTGAAGTTTGATTATTCTTATTTGCCGAGAGTCTTCAGGCGTTCATAAAATTTGCATGACCCTTTTGGCTTCCTCAAGCTTGCGGTATTCCAGCCGTGCTTCCGCATCGGCTTGCATTTCTTTCGTCTGATTGCGATCCAATGCCTTTTGGCCTTGGAAAACCAACCTCTTCAGTTATTTTCCTGATGATTTTACATTAGGCCGTTTATTTTGATATGTCTTTTATTTTTGACAAGCGAGAAAAGTAAGTATTAATCGAATCTCTCCATTCTTCAGCATAACCAATTTGTTGTTTCAGCTTGTTTGCGACGTGTTCAAATCGGTCGTCATCAATTAATCCTTTTAGCGATTGCCATTCCTGGCGATAATTCTTTACCTGCATCACTCCCTCATTATGCGAATCGTAGATGTGCTGAATGACCGTTTTACCTGAATGCAGTTTATGGGTATAGGGAACATGATGGAAAAACAGCAGGAGTTCGTCCGGACATGTTGCCAGATTCTCATAAACAGACCTGACTGGTTCAAAATATTGCCCTGTATATCCGGAACCTGTTGCCATGGTCCGGTCAAAACCAACACCTTTCTGAGTAGCTTGATGATAGTCCACCCTAATTGAAGGTGCCGGATAAAAATGATCAGGCGCACCACCTCTGTTGCACATGAGGCCGACTCCCAGTGGAGATGTGTAGTTTTCGTAAGTTTTCCACGAGTCATGTAATATGTCGCGGGTTACTGATATTACCTTTTTATTGTGCCCCAGAGTTTGCGTTATCCACTCATGGGTAATTTGTTCAGTTAGTAAATCCGGATTCCATGCAAGTCTTCCAAAACCATAAAAATTGGCTTGAGCCAAATGGTGGCCTGTCCAGTTATTATCGTCACCGATGTTCGAAACGCCTGCTATCCCTGCGTATTTGTAACCGAACAAACTTCCATCAACAATTTTTGAAACAGTCGAGTTTTTTCCTTTTGCATAGGTGTCAAAATCAAGTATTTCTTTCCACTGTGGCACCAGATAACAGACATGTTTGTCATGTCCGGTATATTCCTGTGTGATCTGCAATTCCAAAATCTGGTTGGTTTTGGGCATTGCTCCAAATAATGAAGAAACTGGTTCACGTACCTGAAAATCAATAGGGCCGTTTTTAATTTGCACCAAAACATTATCTGCAAAACGTCCATCCAGAGGCTTGAAAATCTCATACGCCTGGAAAGCCCTGTCGGAATTTAAATTGAGATCCTTTCCATAAACAAAAGCCCTCCACATTAATATTCCCCCAAAAGGCTTCAGCGCATCTGCAAGTAAATTAGCACCATCAGCATGGTTTCTTCCATATTTCATTGGACCCGGTTGTCCCTCTGAATCGGCTTTAACCAGAAACCCGCCAAAATCCGGAATTTCGGAATAGATTTCAGCAACCTTGTCCTTCCACCACTTCTGTACTTTAGGATTAAAAGGGTCGGCATCGCTAAACTCCGAAATAAGCACAGGGCTGAAAAAATTGACTGAAATATATAATTTAACACCATACTTTCTGAAAACAGAGGCAAGAGATTTCAGCTTAGGTAAATATTCCGGGGTTAGCAGTTTCCATCCTTCAAATCCACTACCCGCCGTATTCACATTATTTATCACCGTTCCGTTTATTCCTACAGAGGCCAGCATTCGGGCATAGTCAAAATAGCGAAAATTTTCCTTTGGAAGTTCGTCCCATAGAAATATTGAGTTACCGCCATAGCCACGTTCAATAGAAACATGTCCGGTGGAAATTTTACCAGGATTATCCCAATGATTAAGGATGCGTAGTTTTATTTTCGGATTATCATAGAGATTCATATCTGAGATTGTTGCCTCCATCTGCAATAACCTTAAGAAATGAAAAGTTCCGTATAATATCCCGACATCACTTTTTGCAGTAATTACAATATTTTCATCAACAGTTAATATCATAAACCCTTCTGGAGTTGTTAAACGGTGTTTTGAAATAATTTTGTTGGAAATCGCAGAGGGTATGTTGTCCAGCGTGCCAAGAATGATACCGGAACTTGCTTTTTCGCGTACAATTTGCGGTTCCACTCCCAGCATTTCATCCAAACCTGTTTTCAACTCGTTCAGAGCCGATGTTAAAATCTCACTCTCGTTTGTGACAATGACTCTATTACAATACTTTATATATTCACCCCGTAAAATTATATCATCAATTTTTTCGTAACGCAACCAGGTTTTATAACCGCTTTCTGCTAACGCTGGGCAATTAAAGCTGAATACTAAAATTAATAGTATGGTAATTGCTGAAACTTGTTTATTCATATTGTCAAATTTTTAAAAATTTTCTTCGATTAGTGTTGTAATAACATCAAATTGAAAAATTCAAATTGATTTTTCTAGTTATGCTTCATTTTCTATTTTTTACTTTTAGCCCGCTTCAATGCATAAAAACCGGCAAAGTTTCTCAACGACTTTCAATTTTTATGCTAATGGATTGGCTGTATGTTGTTATTCTTCAAGTAATTCATTAAATGCAAATTCTGTTAACATTTCATGATTGCCTTCAAATATTATTATACTTAAATTTCCAAATTGCTTTTTTAAGCAAATTTTTCGGTCAGCAATTTCTCCATATTCTCCTATCGGTTCTCGTTTTTCTAATAACCACAATTTCTCAGAATCCGTAACATATCTTGAAGTATCAGAAACGGACATGTCTGACAACAATTTATTATAGAAATTTATTGAATGAGTTATTGGAACACTACCTCGTATTCCGTCATAAACACCAGCATAAATAGTCAGTTTTGTACTTTGTAATTTTTCTGTTGGAGTATTCCAATAAATTGGGGATTTCTGTTTTGCATTTTCAATATTTAGTCCGTTTTTAGAACCTGTGCAATTAAGAATATCTTCAGCGTATTTATTGTTTCGTATTTTACTTTCATTATACCAGGCAATTAAGTCTGTAATTGATGCCCATGCTGAAAACTTACTTATGTAATGTTTAGATTTCATAAAAGTGCTAAGTGTCGCATAACCTCCGCCACTAACACCAATAACAAATATTTTAGTTGTATCAACATTGGAGTTATTAATTGCAAAAGTTATTGCATCGTCAATGTCTGATAATGCAAGTTCACTGCAACAAGCATTTACTGTTATATTTGCCCCACGAAAATCAGGATGGATGTAATTAAAATCCCTTTGTTTACAAATTTCTGCTAAACCGTCAATCTGATTGTAATAGCCACTCCAAGTATGCAAACTTACTATTAAAGGTTGTGGCTCATCTGATTTTGATTTATAGAAATATGATTTTTGTAAACTATTATCCTTACTCGACTTAATTTCTACTATCTCAAATTCTTTGCTCCATTCAGTTTGTCGTGTATCGTCAAATTTTATATAATTCTCAACAAATGGTTTTTTAATCAAAGACCATATAGTCTTATTTTGTCTAAGAAAAATTCCTATCGCTATCCCGAATATTAAAATCAGGATAAATGTTGTTAATTTTAAAAGTCTGCTTTTCATTTTACTGTGTCGTATTTACAATTACCGCCAACACCAGGTTATCAATATCCCACCTCTGTGGATTATCCACCATTATGGGATTTAGATTTTAATTTGCGTTTTCCGGTAAGGTCTCCATTGGTACATTGGGGATCACCCAGATATTCCTGAATTTGACCAATGCCAGGTGATCCTGCAATAATATCGGGGCGGGTTCAATGCCTTCG
>CAYMXK010000226.1:2380-7717 GCA_964393915.1 uncultured Prolixibacteraceae bacterium | reverse complement strand
TGCCAGGCCTTTTAATTATTTTTGATAACGATAAAATATAATATAATGAAACCATTTTTCCTTGTCCTTTTCGTCGCCTCCATATTAGTTTCATGCAATACGACAGAACAACCTGTAATCGAGGATGAATCTGCTTTTAGTTTTGCCTTTTTTACCGATATACATCTGAATATGGGCAACAATGGTTGTTTTGATGGTTTTGGGAAGGCAATTGCCGATGCCCGCGCAAAAAATGTCGATTTTATAATGACCGGTGGCGACAATGTTGATATAGATGTACTGAAAGGGGATGGCGAAACCGCCCATAAATTATTTCAGCGCTTTGACAGCACCATCAGTGTTTCAGAAGTTGATTTTTACCCGGCAATCGGAAATCATGACCGGTTCTGGGGGGTTAAAAAAAGCGATCCATTGTACAATCATGGACTGTTCGAAGAATATATGGGTAAGACGTATTATTCGTTCAATCACAAGGGATGGAATTTTAAAGTACTGAATACCAGTAACTACGAAGTTAACGACGATCAGAAAACCTGGCTTGGTAAGGAACTGAAGAATATTGATAAATCAACCCCAATTGTTATTATTGCCCATGTTCCGTTCCTTTCGGTCTATTATCCTGTATTGGAAGGTCGATATACAAGTACCGATACATTCAGTAATTTCAAAGAGATATGGGATATGTTTGAGGGAAAAAACCTGAAACTTGTTTTGCAGGGGCACATGCACCTCTACGAAGAGATCAAAGTCAAAGGGGTGCAGTTTATAACAGCAGGTGCGGTTTCAGGAAGTTGGTGGGGAGGCTCCTACCATGGCACCGAAGAAGGATATTTGCTCGTAAATATTAAAGGAGACCAGTTTGAATGGGAATATATTGATTACGGCTGGGAAGCTAAAAAATGAGAACCAGGGAAAGAGAACTATAATCAGAAAACAAAATGAATAAACTAATATTGCTGGCATTAAGTCTGGTGCTGATTTTTTCCTGCAAAAATCATGGTATTACGGTTGATCCTCCGGCCAAAATTGAATTCACTGTTTTGGCCTGGAATATATGGCACGGAGCTAAAAATCCTTCACTTAAAGAAGATGGAAGGCCTCATGTTATAGGCATAATCAAAGAGTTAAATCCTGATATAGTTTTAATGGTCGAGACTTACGGTTCGGGTAAAATGATCGCTGATGCCCTGGGTTACCATTTCCATTTAATCGCTCCGGAAAATACAGCACCGGATGATGGACGAATAAATCTTTCCATTATGAGCAGGTTTCCCCTGGGTAAAAGGTTTGATTTATACAAACATTTTAATATTGGCGGGATTGAAGTTTTTCTGAATGACACCGCAAAAATTCATGCATTCTCCATCTGGCTTAATTACCAGCCCTGGGAGGATGACCCGCTGACCTTGAACAAGTCACCTGAAGAATTGATAGAGTGGGAAAAATCCGGATCGCGCCCGGCTGAACTGGGCACTATTTTAAAAGGATTGCAACCCTATCTGAATGTAAGCGACGAAATACCCCTGATTTTGGGAGGCGATTTTAATATCTGGTCGCACCTCGACTGGCAGGAAGAAACAAAAATACTGCACAAGGATATGGTAGTGAACTGGTGGACAACTTCAACGTTGGAAAAAGCCGGGTTGGTTGATTCCTACCGGGAGGTAAACCCCAACGCGTTCACTCATCCGGGAATAACCTGGGATTTGCCCGGCATAAAAGATGAACACCGGATTGATTATATCTTTTACAAAAGTTCAAAAATTGAAGCAATCAAATCAGAAATATACATGAAGCCTTTTAACGACACCATTACAATAAGTGGAAAATCATTTATGTACCCCTCCGATCATGGTTTTGTGTTTACAACATTTCAATGGGACTAAAATGCGCCAACATTCTATCGAATGCCGAAAAACAGACACTGGAACATCGATCCCTCTCATTCCTGCGAAAGCAGGAAACCAGTCACTGGAACATCGTTCCCTCTCATTCCTGCGAATGCAGGAAACCAGGCAACGTCTTCTGGATTCCCACTTTCGTGAGAATGAGGGGCAGGGGTAAAATCAGATAAATACCTTTAAAAACTAACAATTATAATGAAATGAAAAATGTAACAGTCTTAGTCTTGCTGACTCTGGTTAGCCTGACTGCATTTTCGCAAAGTGTTAACCGGGTGAAGAAACCCGATATGCTCCGGAAATTAAACCGGAATGAAATCCGTATCCCCGATATTGAAGGGTATAAAACGCTGAAATGCGACTTCCACATGCACACTATTTTTTCTGACGGCGACGTGTGGCCAACGGTGCGCGTTCAGGAAGCCTTTTTGGAAGGCCTTGATGCTATAGCCATAACCGATCACATTGAAAAAAACCCATCGAAAAAATTTGTTGGGGGCGATGACAATTCTGCCTATGAGATCGCCTTGCCCGAGGCCGAAAAGTACAATATTCTGCTGATCAAAGCCGGCGAGATCACACGGCGCATGCCCCCCGGGCATTTTAACGCCTTGTTTCTGGAAGATACCAATAAGCTTGATGTTCCTGAATTTATGGATGCCATTGAAGAGGCCAACCGTCAGGGTGCATTTGTTTTCTGGAACCATCCCGGCTGGGATGCCCAGCAACCCGATACCACCAAGTGGTGGGACGTTCACGAAGAAATTTACCAAAAAGGCTGGCTTCACGGTATTGAGGTATACAACTGGGACGAGTATTACCCCATTGCTTTCGGATGGTGTAACCAGAAGGGCCTGGCCTATGTCGGGAATACCGATGTGCACATGGTGGCGCCGTACGAATTTAACCTTGCGAATTATATTCGCCCCATGACCCTTGTTTTTGCTGAAGAACGAAGCCTGGCTGCCATTAAAGATGCCCTTTTCGAAAGACGTTCGGTGGCTTTGTTTGGCGATGAAATGGCTGGCCCTGAGCCGCTCTTGCAAAAATTGTTCGATGCTTCGGTAATCGTCAAAAAACCATTCCGGAAAGTAAAGGATGAAGTATTCTTCGAGATTTCAAATCCTACTGATCTAACATTCAGACTCGAAAATAAATCTCCCGCAATGGGCTCACCGTCTTCTATCGGGCTTTATCCCGGGAAAACGGTAATTGTGTCGTGCAAACCAGAAAATGGAAAAGCTGAGTTGCCTTACGAGGTGGTCAATCTGCACACCGGGCAGGAAACTAATCTGACAGTGAAGTTAAGGGTTGAGTAATTATCTGACATAACGGATGCCATGTTCACCTGGTGACTTTGGGTTCACCTGGTGAATAGTTTTAGATCACGAACTCAACGATAATTTCCCATTACCCGTTTGCGAAACATACGAATCTCCCGATCCAGGATTCTCAAAGGGAAAAAGTTCAGGGGCAGCAAAGCCTCTATGAGAAATTTATTTAATAGCAACTTGAATTAAGTAATTAATATTCAATGTTTTTATAACTTTGTTCAGCTAAAATTGAAAACAATGTAATTATGAAAACTAAGAAATTTACATTTAAACAGACTGTCTTATCGAAAGTAAAAACTGAGTTTACTTACAAAGTGGAGGCAAAAAGCTATGAAGAGGCTGAGGAAAAATTCAAAAAAGCATTCATGAAAAAATTGAATAAAGAAAAGCCGTTCCTTGCGATTAAAAAACTTAATCCCAAAAAAGAAGTGTTGTATGAAATGCCGCTAACACCCGAAGAGATTGGCGACAGCACGTTAAAAATGGAATTTATAAGTAATAAAAAGGATGCACGACTGGTTCATGAGTTGTACAATAACCTTGACAAACAGTGGACTAGTTTTCCGGATGCACGGCAACTGGAACCGGGCCAAACGGATGAACCTTCCGTTGAATAAGATCCCAGATATTCAATATTGTCTGTGTAACCTACCCTCTTCTGCTACTAATATTTGGCTCCTGATGGAGCCGCGATTTCATAGCAACCATGAATCTTTGCCCTTTACGCTTCCCACGATTGAATCGGGGCTTTTCGCTCTGCGCTTTGCGCTCTGCTCTCTGCGGTCTCCTGAAACTGGGCGAACACATAGGTTCGCCCCTACCCCGTCTCCGGTTTCCGGTCTCCGGTCTCCGTTTTCCCGTTTCCGGTCTGCGGTCTGCGGCCTCCCGTCTCCGTTTTCCCCCCGATTAAATCGGGGCCGGTCTCCTACTGGGCGAACACAAGATTCGCCCCTACACCAATTAAAAAAATTATAAAAAAAAACTAACTCTTTAGTTGTATAACTAATAAATTAGTTATACCTTTGAGACGGATATCCTAATTCGTTCAATTACTTTTTTCATTCACTATTAAAACTAAAGAGTCATGAAAACAAATTTTTTAATATTTACTCTCCTTTTAGCCCTGTTGGTTGCTGCTTTACCCGCCAATGCACAGGATAAAAAACCACCTGAAACGACTGTCTTTTATAAAGTTGAAGAAATGCCCGAATTCCCGGGCGGACAGTTAGCATTGAAAGAATTTATTTCCCAAGCGGTAAAATATCCGGAGGATGCCCGCAAAAATGGCATTCAGGGAAGAGTTTACGTTCAGTTCGTGGTTTCCAAAGATGGTTCGGTAAAGGATGCAACCATTGCCAGGGGTGTTGATCCATTGCTCGACAAAGAGGCACTCAGGGTAGTGAACACCATGCCTGACTGGAAACCAGGGAAGCAAAAAGGCAAGGCGGTGGATGTTTCCTTCACCGTTCCCGTTGCTTTTGCACTTTCGGATGATAAACCAACTGAAGGTAACCTGAAGGTAAAATTCATGGATAACAAACTGCAACTGACCGGACCGGCAGACCTGATCGACAAAATGCGTCCCTATATGCAGGATGCAAAACCCTTAACCACGTTCAGTATGGAAAACGGCAGTTTTACCTTTGCTGCATCCGGCGACACACCCGATGACCCGGTCTTTTTTATCGTGGAGGAGAAGCCTGAATTTCCAGGGGGAGATGAGGCACTGAGGGAGTTCATATCCAGTACGGTCCGTTATCCTCAACAAGCGCATCAGGACAGCATCCAGGGAAAGGTTTTTGTAAGCTTTATAGTTGCAAAGGATGGATCGGTAAAAGATGCCAAAGTAGTACGGGGCGTTCATCCCTCTCTTGATAATGAATCCCTGCGCGTTGTCAATATGCTTCCCCGCTGGACTCCCGGCAAACAAAGGAACCAGGCGGTAAATGTGCAATATACCATACCTGTCAACTTTGTTTTGCAATAAAGAGCCTCCTGCGAAATACGTTTTTTTGCCACCAAGACACCAAGCCAGAAAGACTTTTGTGCCACCAGGGCACCAAGCCACATAGAGTTCACTAAGATTATTTATCAACTAATCT
>CAYMXK010000226.1:0-2370 GCA_964393915.1 uncultured Prolixibacteraceae bacterium | reverse complement strand
ATACCTGTCAATTTTGTTTTGCAATAAAGAGCCTCCTGAAAAGCCATTTTTGCCACTAAGGCACCAAGACACAAAGGATTCACCAAGATTATATAACTTAATCAACTAATCTGTTAGTTTTATCACTAACAGATTAGTTTTGGGTATGATTTTTGATGCTATCCGTCTCAGTTCTCTTTACTTTCAGAGGCATTACCCCGGTTTGCTTTTCAGTAATACAAACAACAAAGTTCAGCCGTTCAGGTACTTGCCGCACCTCATCAAAAAATCAACCATTTAATAAAATTACTCATGCAAGAGCAGCGATAATAACATTAATAAAAAAATCTCTACACATGGTCATAAAAGAACTTACAAAAGCCGAAGAACAAATCATGCAGATCCTCTGGGAGCTCGGCAAAGGATTTGTCAAAGACATCATAGAATTGATGCCTGAGCCCAAACCTGCCTACAACACCGTTTCCACCATCGTCAGGATTCTGGAGACAAAGGGTTTTGTTGACCACAACGCTTACGGTAAAACCCACGAGTACTTCCCGTTGGTATCCAAAAAGGATTACACCCGCTCTTTTATGAAGAACTTTGTGCGCAACTATTTCAAAGGGTCGTTTCAGGAGATGGTCTCCTTTTTTGCCCGTGAAGACAACCTCACGGTGGCCGAGCTCGACGAACTGATGAAAGAGGTAAAGCGCGATATGGAAACCGGTGACGAAAGCAACAATGAATAACATGGTCAATTTTCTTCTCGAATCTGGAATCAGCCTCTCCGCATTGTCGCTGATTTACCTGATTTTCCTGCGAAAAGAGACGTTTTTTCGCACCAACCGCATTTTTCTGCTCTTTTCGGTGGTTTTCTCCCTCCTCCTCCCCCTGCTGCATATTCCGGTGTTTGCCCCGCAATCAAACATGATTGAGGAGATAAAAGTAACCCCCTACCAAAACCTGCTTGAAACAGTGATCGTCGGCAGCCAGGATTTTTCCGAAACCGTGGAAACGGCGGTTGCCTCCTCCCTGCTGATCATCTGGGGATATCTTTTAGGCCTGATGGTGTTTTTGTCGCTGTTTCTGCTCCGCAGCTTTCAGCTGTGGCGGCTGATCAAACGGAGCGAGATCATTGAGGCCGGAGCTTATAAATTGGCATTGGTCGACTCCCCAATCAGTCCGTTTGCCTTTCTGAAGTACATCTTCGTCAGCCGCAACTTCCGCGAGATACCCGGTCATGAGCGCATGCTGCTTCATGAAACCGAACATGTGAAGCAAGGCCACACCTACGACGTACTTATTTTAGAGGTTCTAACCATCTTTCAGTGGTTCAATCCCTTCATGTGGCTGCTCCGGCGGGCGATCCGGGAAAACCACGAATACCTTGCCGACAAGGCCGTTCTGTCCGCAGGCGTTCGTCCGGCTGAGTATGCGGAGCTGCTGCTCGGCCAGTTTATAGGTGGCCCCTACCTTGCGACCAGCCATTTCAACTACTCCCTTATCCGCAACCGGATACGCATGATGACCAGGATGGAGTCCCCGCGCATGGCACTGGCCAAAATCTCCCCTGGATTGCTTCTGGGCGCTGTCCTGGTGGTAATTTTTGCCTGCGAACAAAAAAACAGCCTCGAAACCGTTATCCAACTCCCGACAACCACTGCTCAAAAATCACTTGATGCTCCCGGCAACACCATTTCGGCATTTTTTAAAGGAGATACCCTGACCCTCAACGCTTCACCTGCTGATCTTAAAAAAATTGAGGAATTACTGGCCTCAGAGAGATTGATCACCGTAAAAGAAGTCAACGGGGGACAAATGGATATTGTGAAATCGGGAAACAAACAGATAGCACGGGTACCATCCGCGCCTCAAAAACATATGTCAGAGGAACAAGGCAGGGACAGTTCCAACCCGTCCGCGAAACCGGAACCAACCGCATCTCAAAAATCCGGGTCTGAAGAACAGGTATTTTTCATAGTGGAGGAGATGCCCGAATTTCCCGGAGGAGAGCAGGCCTTGCGCAATCATATTGCCACTTCTGTAAACTACCCTGCTGAGGCACAGCAAAATGGCACCCAGGGCAGGGTATATGTACAGTTCATCGTATCCAGAGATGGTTCGGTAAAGAATGCCACCGTTGTCAGGGGGGTAGATCCTCTCCTCGACCGGGAAGCACTGCGGGTGGTCAACAGCCTGCCGGCATGGATACCCGGCAAACAACGCGGCGAGGCAGTAAGCGTATCCTACACCGTCCCGATCAGCTTTGTACTTAATTGATTATTTAATCGATTATTTATGATTTATTAATGATTATTGACTTACAAACGATTAATGATGATTGATTATTGATGATTGATTATTGATGATTGACTAACAAACGATTAATGA
>CAYMXK010000225.1:0-7818 GCA_964393915.1 uncultured Prolixibacteraceae bacterium | reverse complement strand
GATCGCTTCCCCGTATTTCCCGAGCCATTCGCCCATGGTGAGCAGCACCTCCTTTTGGACGGCGGGTATGGTTCCGTCGGCTTTCGGGGAGATGTTCAGCAGCAATACCCCATTTTTGCTGACGATGTCGATCAGCACATGTAAAACATCCACGGCAGGTTTGATTTTCAGGTCTTCGGTGTAGCACCAGCTTCCGGTGCTCACTGTCTCATCGGTCATCCAGGCCTTTTCTTCGAGCCGGTTCTTGCGCGATTTCTCCAGGTCATCCACGCTAACCTCCAGCGGAAGGTCATCCTGTTTGCGCACAATGACCACCTCCTTGTCCCACTTCTGAGCTTCATTGAGGTAGTAGGCACAGAATTTCTGCCTGTAGTTCTCGTCTACCTTGTCGAGCCACGAGTCAAACCAGATAATATCGGGCTGATATTGGTCGATTACCTCTTTCAGTTTTCCGAACCAAACCTCCTCGTGCCACTTTTCCGGCTCGATGTTTCCGTAGAGGTAATCGAAATCACCCGAAGTGGTGGCCGGCGGCATGCCTTCGAACAGCGGGAAGTGGCTGTCGTTGAACCTGGTTTCGTCCGGTTTCCCGGCATAACGCTGGAGGTGCCTGTCGTGGTGGAACGTGGTAATCAGTTTCATCCCCCGGGCCCTGATTGCCGTGGCCAGTTCGCCGGTGATGTCGCGTTTGGGGCCCATGTCCATGGAGTTCCAGGGCGTGATTTTCGACGCCCACATGGAAAATCCGTCGTGGTGCTCGGCCACGGGACCAGCATACCGGGCACCGGCTTTCTGGAAAAGGTCGGCCCATTCTTCAGCATCGAAATGCTCAGCCGTAAACATCGGGATAAAATCATGGTACCCGAATTCAGAGGGGTGGCCATATTTTTCGAGGTGGTGCTGGTATTCTTTCCTGCCCTCGAAGTGCATCCAGCGGGGGTACCATTCGTCACCGAATGCCGGGACGGAATAGGGCCCCCAGTGAAAATAGATACCCAGCTTGGCATCCTTGAACCAGTCGGGCTCTTCGTTATGTTGTGCCAGGGATTCCCAGTTTGGTTCAAATACTATTGCCTCTTTTTCCCGGGCAGACTGGCCACAGGAGAACAGGACCACCATCAGGATAAGGAATGAAACTGATTTAATCATGGTTGCAATTTTTAAAGATTGTTTTGTTTAGTTGTTAATGATCATGGCGGGGTGATCTCCCCGTTCATGTCCCACAGATCCTCCCATGTCTGGCCCTCTTTCCAGAGAAAAACCTGCCCCTTGATAAGGCGGCAGTTCTTATCGATTTTGGAAATGGCTTCCATATCCTCCTGCGACAACGGCTGTGAAACCACTGCCAGCAGGTTATTCAGGATATTGACCGGGTTAACCGAAAAGGGTATCGGAATGGCACCCTTTTGCACCGACCATTTCAGGCAGACAGCAGCGGGATGGACATTCAGACGCCGGGCAATCTCCACGATAACAGGATCTTCCATGTCTGAAGTATCATCGCTGGTACGGTCGCGCTCAGGCCGGTTGGGCGAGCCGATGGGACTGTACCCGATGGGCTGGATGCCCTGGTCAACCACGTACCTGAACAATTCAGGCTGCTGGAAGTGGGGATGCAGTTCCATCTCATTGACCGCCGGCCTGATGGTGCAATCGCGGAGAAGCAACTCCAGCTTGGGAATGGTCATATTGGATGTGCCGATGTTTCTCACCCAGCCCATTTGCACCAGCTCCTCCATCTGTCGCCAGGTTTTCATGAAGTTTTCATGGATGTAGGGTTTCGCGTCGGGGTTGCGGGAGTTTACATCGCAACCCGGCGCGTGGTAGTTGGGAAAGGGCCAGTGGACAAGGTAGAGGTCAAGGTAGTCGAGCTGCAGGTCGTCAAGGGTTTGCCTGCACGATTCGATCACCTTCCCGTCGCCATGCATGTCGTTCCAGAGCTTGGAGGTTATCCACAGCTCCTCTCTTTTCACTATGCCCCCGGCGAGCAGCTCCCTGAAGGCTGCCCCGATCTGCTTTTCGTTGCGGTACACCGATGCACAGTCGATGTGCCTGTAGCCGTTCCGGATGGCATAGCTGACCGCTTCGGCCACCTTTTCGTGGGTTACATGGTCGGATCCGAAGGTGCCCAGTCCGATGGCCGGTATTTTTTGGCCACCGGATAGTGTTTTGTAGGGGATTTGGCTCATATTTATCTTTTGAGTTGACTGATTCATGGATTTATCTTATTTCTTCGTCGAATACCACGGCCACTTTGCCGCATTTTCCTTCTGCCATCAGTTCATAGGCTTTGTCTACCTCTTCGAGGGTAAAGCGATGTGTTACGAGTTGCTCAGGATGCAGGCCCCAGCGGACGATCCTTTCGACCAGTTCTTCCATTTTCCAGATGGAGGTTACCCAGGAGCCGTATATGGTTTTCTGGTCGTGGATAATATCGGGCGATGGGTTGAATTCGACTGTGCCGCCTTCGCCCACAAAAACGATGGAGCCCCATTTGCGGGTGGCCCTGATGCAGAGCTGCCGGGCATGTGTGTTCCCCGAGCAGTCGATGGCTTTCTCCACACCGTTTCCGCCGGTAAGTTCCCTGATTTTGTCGAGGGTATCGCTGCCTGAGAGGAACACCTCATCGGCAAGTCCCATTTGCATGGCCAGGTCGCAGCGTTCCTGAATCACATCCACCCCGATCAGTTTCTGAGCGCCCATGGCTTTTGCCAGCATCAGGGTGGCGAGTCCAACGGGTCCGAGTCCTGCCACCAGCACGGCATCATTTCCTGAAATTCCCACCCTGTCGAGCCCTTCATAAACGGTCCCGAAACCACAGGCGATCTGCGCGCCATCGGTATAGGAGAGGGAGTCGGGGAGCAGCACCAGGTCTTTCTCGTCGGCAAGGATATAGGGCGCCATGCCCCCGTCGCGCTGCCATCCATAGGCTGCCCTGTACTCGCTGGTGCAGGAGATCATGTAGCCGCGGCGGCAGTCGTTGCATACGCCACACCCTGAAATATGGTAGACAATTACCCGGTCGCCCATCTTGAAGCGTTTCAGTCCCGGACCGCATGCCACTACCTGTCCGCATGGCTCATGGCCGGCAATTTTGTTCTGGTAACCCTCGGCGCCTTTTCCCAGGTGTTCGTGGTAGATGGCGCGTATATCCGAACCGCAGATGGTGGATGATTTGGTGCGAATAAGCACCTGGCCATGACCCGGCACGGGTATGTCCACTTCCTTTATAACAGTTGTGCTGTTACCGGGCAAATAAGCTGCTTTCATTTTATTTTCCATTTCGATTGATTATTAGATGATTATTGATCTTTGTATACTGAAAATATCTTTTTAACATTATGAAATTAAGCAGAGGAAATCAGACGCTGAAGTTGAGTATTTCCTGGAGGATCAAAGAAACGGCGCCTTTAACGGCAGCTTCATCTCCCAGGCTGCATTCGAGGATATTGATCCTTCTTTTGGGCTGCTGTAATGTTTCCCGTTCGAAGACGCTCCGGATATGGTTGGTGAAGAAGGTGCCTGCCTTGAAGACCTTCCCCCCGGTAACGATGGCCGACGGGTTGAACATGTTGGCCATATTGGCCATGGCCACGCCGATGTATTCTGCTGCCTGTGCAAAGAGAAGCGAAGCAAACACATCCCCGGCGCGAGCGGCTTCTGCAACCATTTCAGAGTCGATAAGGGCCGGATTGCCCCGGCACATTTCATGGATCAGGGATCCGGGGTAAAGGGACAGGCCTTCCCGGGCCATTTCGGCAATTCCGCGGCCGGAGGCATAATTTTCGAGGCAGTCGCTCTTCCCGCATACGCACCGCCGGCTGTTAAGCTTAAGTGCATCCACACGGGTATGCCCCACTTCGCCTGCAAATCCGTCGAATCCTTTGAATGGCTGTCCGTTGACAATAATTCCGGCTCCGATGCCATAGCCTGCATTGATAAATATGAAATCCCTGCAATGGCTGCCAATGCCGTATATCAATTCGCCCAGCGCCATTACCCGCGATACATTGTCGACGATAACCGGCACCCTGAAGCGGTCGTGTAGCGGCTGCCGGATATCGGCGTCTATCCAGTTGAAGTTGGGTGAATATTCGATGATACCGCTTTCCCTGTTGACAAATCCGGCGGCAGCAACCCCTATTCCGCGGAGCTTGTGGCGTTCAATCCCCGATTGCCGGAGCAGGTCCTCAATAAGAACTGAGACCCGCTGAAGGTCGGCCGCAAAATCGTTTTCAGGCTTGGTGCGAAGGTCAATTTGCACTTTAGGTTCTGCGTTCAGGTTGCTCAGCGTCCCAAAGATGTGGGTTCGGCCCCAGTCGATGCCGATGACATAGGTGTCGTTCCCGTTAAAGCGGACCATCAGGGGAGGTCGCCCGCCGCCTGATTTTCCCGTGCCTGCCTCCACTGCCAGTTTTTCGCGGCTGATGAGGCTGTCGACTACCCTGGTGACGGTCGGGGCGCTGAGTCCGGTCAGCTTCACTATCTCTGAACGCGAAACCTCGCCTTTCTCCCTGATAAGGGAAAGGACCCTGATCTTATTCAGCCGGTTGATGTATTCGGCGTTGCCGGTAGGTGTTGCTTGCACTGGTCAGAATGAATTACTTTTTAACGATGTGAAATTAAGTTATTCCGATGATATATCCAAATCAATTACGCTCAAATAGGTGATCGCATCACCATATATATTCCGGTCCTGTGTTTTGTGCCGTTGCGTAGGGCTTCACCGGAAAAGGGTTTTTCCCTGGTTCAAAGCAGCCTGCAGATTTGACTTTTGCCGGTCTTTTGTTTCCGGCAATGTCTGATTTGATCTCCGGATCATCATCAAGCTCAGGGATATCGAGCACTGGAATCTGATTATACGAATTATTTTTCTGAGTGACAGTTTTAAGCGGCTGGAAGTATCCGGATGCATTGGGCCCGACGCTGGTTTCTGAAGCATAAAATCCCTCAGCCCCGGGAAGATCCGCCGGAGGATAAACGGCATTGCTCATGAAGGTTTCTTTTCCGGTCGGATCGAATAATATATCTGACACCGGATGCACAAACAGGTTGTTGGTGATATATACTTCCTCAGGCTGGAAGTCTCCCTTGCCGCCCAGCCTTATCGGGCCGGAGCCGGCAAAAGTATTGTGTGTAAGTATGATGTTCCTCAGTGGGTCAACCTTATAGTTCTCCAGCCTGACAGCAAAATAGTCTCCCGTATCGAAATAGTTGTTGTATACCATTTGGTTCTGGCCTTCCTTGATGCGAAGTCCGGCCCCCCTGAGGAAGAAATTGCCATACAGCACATTGTCGCTGCCATGGCGGAGCGTAAAGTGCGATTCGCCATTGTCGTCGAAGGTGTTGTAGCGGAAGATGTTTTCACGTGCTTTGGAGGATATTACCTCGCCGTCGCCGTTGCAACGGTAGAAATAGCAATATTCCACGGTTGTCCGTGAGATAAATTCCGCCTGAAAACTGTACCCGATGCGAAGTGCTTCAATGCCATAATCGCCTCCGGCCCCGGGGGGAGCCGTGTGGTTCCTGAAGGAGCAATACCTGAGCACGTGGTACCCGGGTTGCTTCTCATCGGCCTGTATCTGCACCACTGAAGTCATCTTATCTTCGGGTTTCTTCTCGAAATTGCAGTATAAAATGGTGTTGTGCATACATCCGGGGGTGACATTCAGGTAAAAGTGCGAGTGGTAATTGGAAAAATTAACCCTTTCCAAAAGGTTGTAGCTTCCCGATATTTTGCAGATATCCTTTTCAACTTTTCCGCCAACAAACTGAAACCCGCTGAAGACGACGTGGTTGGCCCTGATCTCGACCATGCTTGCCCCCGTAAAAATAGTCTTTCCCGGTACCTCAGCCCTGATGTGGATGTGGTCTTTTATGATGTTTAGGTTGATATCATGATAAGTTCCGCCTGACCAGGAAATTGTGTCGCCCGGTTTAGCCATCTCCTCAGCCGCACGGTATTCGGCGACCGATGACACAGGATAAACACCGGCTGTGATAACAGAGGCCGGAAGCAGGATCAGTATCCCTAAAATGCAGTTCTTTAGATTCATTTCTGATGATGTTATTAGTGGTATTTACAATATTGCCGGTGGGTAATTCAACTCATACTTCCGTAAAGCTGTTATTCCCTGAATTATGGAGTTATAGTTTCAGTTGCCGGCGTTTTAACAGCAAAATTAGAATATCCTGCTGAAATGGCATCACCGGCGATTAGTAAATGTTAATCAGCTTGTTAAGGCAGCTATGCAGATAAACGATACTAAATTGAGGGAACCTGTAAACTGTTTTCGTAACATAAGCTCCGGTAACCTTTAAAAGTTTTTTTTGCCCGCCTCTTCAGCCTGACCAGCCCGTTTTAAGGTAAGCAACTGTTTATCTTCAATAACCCATTCTACAACTTCCCCCTTCTGGAATTCCATAGCTTGTGCAATGGCCGAAGGAAAATTGACATACCACTGCTCGCTGGCAGTTCTCTTGATTAGTTGAATTTTTGTCGGAAATCCCATGATAATTGAACTTAAGGAATAACTATGCAATTAACTAGATACAAAAATAATTAAAAAATCAATAGACTGCAATTTCTCTTGATTTTTTTTATTTATTTAATCCAATCTCAAGTGGCGATATGCATCACCGGCAATATAATTTAACCGAGGATTAAAAATCGCCGCACCCATTTGTACTTGGGGATCATGCCCGTTTCATTAAAAAAGCTTATTTTCACAGTGTCTGTTTATATTGTGACAATCTAGTAAACTCTTCTGTATGAAAAACAAACCGGGGATTCTGAAAATGGCCAGGGCACCATTTCTCAGCTCTATCATTTCACCCATTGTAATGGGAACGCTCCTTGCCGTGAGCATCAACGGGACGTTCAGTTTTTTGCAGTTTATAATTGTACTCATCATTGGCATCGGACTGCACGTTGCCACCAATGTTTACAACGATATTTACGACACCATCCAGGGAACCGACAAGGTGAATGTCCACAGGAACGAAGCCAGCGGCGGGTCCGGAATTTTGCTAGATTACCCTGAAATGATGGGAAGCATGTTCCATCTGGCCCGGTCGGGTCTGGCGATTGCCCTCGCTGGAACGATCGCCCTGACACTGCTCATTGACAGGAGCATCTGGCCCGTTCTTTGGGCGCTCTTTCTCTTCTCCGCCTTTTTCAGTAAATATTACACCGCACCGCCATTCAAACTGGCTTACCGTGGGTGGGGCGAAATCTCGGTATGGTACGCTTTTGGCCCCATGGCGATCCTCATTGCTGCCGTGGGTCAAAACCTGACTTTCCATCCGCAGGTACTTTTGCTGATGCCTGCTACCGGACTCAGCACCCTGTCCATTTTGCTGGCCGGACAGCTGATTGACCTGGATGCTGACCGCGAAGGGGGAAAACATGGAGTAGCTTCAAGGCTGGGGACCCGGTTTACGTCCATTCTTTATTTTGCCGTCCAATTGGGTATTGTGGTTAATATCATTCTGATGGTAGTTTATTTCCCCGGCAACACCTGGTACTTTTTATTGGGACTGATACCTTACCTGCTCATATTCCCCAAAGCCGCAGGGATCATTTTGCAACAGCATGCCGATCCTGTTATGATCAAAAAGGGGGCTAAACTCACTGTCCTGGTGCACATTGCTTTTTCCTTTCTGATGATCGTGGCTTTCCTTTTGTACATTCTTTAATCGTTTTCTTGCTGTCTGTTGTTTTTCATCTGTATATTTTTTGATGGTCATCCCGATTAATAATGCGTTTTTTTTGAATCCCAAACTAATTAATTTTCCATTCCACACAGCGTTTTCTAA
>CAYMXK010000224.1:0-7832 GCA_964393915.1 uncultured Prolixibacteraceae bacterium | reverse complement strand
AGCTTTATCGTTAGTCCGGATACCTGGGACGGCTCTACTCCTAATTCAGGTTTGGCAGTTCTTATGCCCGATAAAAGAACAATTAAGCAAACACAGCCATTCGCCCACTGTATTCCCAACGAGGCCACATCGCGATATATGTTTGAAGATACCGACCTATATGGTGAAGGGCTTTACGGAGCACATGGGGGCTCCGGGCTCTCTGCGGTTGGGGGAGCGTTAAGGTGCGGAGAACTTGCTCCAAACTCGTGTCCTATCCGACATGCGCTTAAGGTCAATATCTTTGGCAGAAAAAACATATATTACGACGAAGAAACCAAAGGCTTCAGATGGCCCGCCCGTGCTGCAGACGGTTATGCAAAAAATGAATACTATAAAGATCGAACCAATCCCATAGTAAAAGAATGCAGGATGGGCGCATTACTTGCATTGCCTGTTTGGATGGATTTGGACTCATTGGGATTAGAGACAAAACCTGCCAGAATATTGGCCGAAGCTTTTCAAAATTTTGGTGCCTACCTGGTCGACGATACTGCATGGGATGTTTACGCCATCGTTACAGAATGGTCTCCTGAAGGCAGATTTGCCGAAGAATTCGAAAAAAACTGGGGATTTCCGATAAACGACTCAAATAAAAACACCCCGTGGAACCGCGATATGGACAAGATATATCTGAATCTTCATGTAGTGGTAAATAATGGGCCTGATACAGCCGGGGGAGGCGGTACTCCTTTAATGCCATTAGCTCCGCCGTTTGAGAGTCATTAAATTTTGCTTCAATTAGTTTCCTTTTGCTGCTGCTTTAATTTTGCTACTAAACGATTAAGTTTCAGGATTTCTTTATTTAGTTTATTGTTTGCAAATTCCAATCTGTTTTTTTCTCCTTCAACATCCAAAGTATCACAAATATTATCGATGCGCAATGCCCGCAATACTTTTATGTGGGTTACCAACTTCCTGATTATTTCAGTAAGTTCATTTTCCCTTCTCTTCAGATCAGAAATATCAGTTGCTATAATTATATAATTTTCACCTTGCAGATAGGGTGGTAATTGGTGAATGGACAATCTGAGGTATACTGTGTTGGTCAGGGATACAATTATAACATCATGCTTGTCATGAGTCAGTTGAGTCAGAAAGTCATCTAATTTTGAATTATCCTTTGGCGTGATGAAGCGCTTAATGGATGAACCAATAACCTTTTCGTATGGGGACTTAACAATAGCTGCAAATCTTGGATTACAATAAAGAATCGTACCCTCTCTTGAAAGGGTAACTGCTCCTTCGCTCATTTTCTCTATGAAAGTACGATAGGGTGTTTCAGCAGAACTTACAGAATAAACCTGTTCTCCCTGACTGCCGGAAACCACAATCGCGTCCACTTCTCCGTTTCGGATAGCTGTTAAAGCATCCTCCATTTCAGCCAGGCGGGAACGTAATTCCTCATTATCAATTATGAGTTGTTCTTTTGTTTTAATCATTTTCTTATTACAAACAGAGTGTGTTAAAGTTATTGGACATCTCTCTAATCCTGCACCACTTTCAGGTCCAATCCTAAAAGCACTTTTTCCTTGTTTGACATATCGCCAATAATACGCTGGAAAGGCGCCGGTAATCTTTTAATCAGAGTTGGCGCCGCAATGATCTGCTCATCTTTTGCTAAACTTGGGTGTTGATAGAGGTCTATCACTTCAAGCTCATATCGACCATTAAGATATTCTTCGCAAATCTTTTTCAGGTTTGTAATGGCTAACACCGACCGACTCGTTGAACCGGTAATGTATAAACGCAATAAATATTTATCCTTGCCCTGATTGGCAACTGCCAGGTCAAGATCTTCGAGCGGGCTTTTTACTTTTGTTTTTTTCTCTTTCATTGTTGCTTGTGAAAATATTTAATTTACAAATCAGTTCTTCGGTTGTAAATCCAATCCGATTAGAACACGTTCTGTATTGGAGAGGTCGCCGATTATCTTACGAACAGGTACCGGCAATTTTCTTACCAGAGTTGGCAGGGCAAAAATCTGATCAGTGACTCCCAATTGGGGATTCATCAAAAGGTCAATTACTTCAATGGAGTATTTGCCCTTCAATTGGTCTTCACATATAATTTGCAAATTTGCCAATGCAGTGAGTGCTTTTGGTGTTTGACCTGCAACATATAAACGAAGGATCCATTGGTCATTTGTTCCACTTGTCGGTTTTACTTTAGTTCTTATGTCTGAATTCGCATCCATTTGTTTCATCTAAATTGTTTGTATTGTCGTTAATTGTGATTAAAGTCATTGAAGTCATTAAAGTCATTAATTGTCATTAAAGTCATTAATTGTCATTAAGTTTCATTGAGTCATTAAGTGTCATTGAGTCATTAAGTGTTTGTCATTTATTGTTTGTCATTTATTGTTTGTCATTTATTGTTTGTCATTAAGTCATTCATTGTCATTTATTGTTAGTGTTGTTAATGTTAAACTATTTTGTTACCTGCTTTGTTGCAATGTCTCCGATTTTGGCTTTTCGGCTTTCTGCCATTTCCAATTTATCTTGTTCGTGTCGTTTAATCATTTCTTGTTCTTCATCTATGATTTTGATAGCTTCAGCTTCTTCCGCCCCGAAATCAGCACGCATATTTGCAATCTTTGATTCCAATTCCCTCCTTTTTCGTGCTATTTCCCGTTTAATAAATTCAATTTCATGCTTTTGGTTCAAAACCTCTGAATTTTCAATGGCTTCCTGTGCAATTCTCGCCGAACCGGTTAAAACTCCTTTTACACCAATATACACATCGAGTAATTCTACGCCGTGGTCAGTCAATACAAATTCACGAATCTGGTTAGAATTGGCTATCCCGCGCGATTTCAGAACATACATTCCCCTGTTTCGTTCGCCGTTTAGTTCAATATCACGCAGTAATAACCAGGTATCTATCAGGGATGATATTCCAACATCAGAACTCTCTGTTTTGCAATCAGCGGATGTGAGACTGGTAAATAAAGCTGTAATCTGGTTTACCTTAAGAAAATCGACAATGCGCATCAATAAGGTTTTTACTTCGAACTCCTTATCACCAGTAATGAAAGTATTTATCGGATCCAGGATTACAATATCAGGTTTGAATTCATTAACAAATTTGTGAGTTACCGCAAGATGCATTTCCAAACCATAAAGCGTAGGGCGGGTTGCCTGAAATCGTAACAGCCCTTTCTTTACCCATGGTTCTAATTTTATGCCGATTGAAAGCATATTTCGCATTAACTGATTTGCTGACTCTTCGAAACAGAAATAGAGAACACGCTCTCCCCTTTTACATGCAGCTTCGGCAAAGTGAGCCGCTATGCTGGTTTTTCCTATTCCGGCGGTACCGGAAACAAGTACGGTACTACCCCGGTAATACCCTTTGCCTTCAAGCATATCATCAAGTGCTTTTACCCCACTTGAAATTCTTTCATTTGATACAATATGTTCCAATCCCAAAGAAGTCACCGGCAATACTGAAAAACCTGTTTCATCAATCAGAAACGGATACTCATTGGTGCCGTGAAATGAACCACGGTACTTTACAACCCTTAAGCGGCGAGTAGAAGTCTGTTGGGTTACCCGATGGTCGAGCAGAATAACACAGTCTGAAACATACTCTTCCAGGCCTTGCCTGGTCAATGTTTCATCTCCACGCTCACCTGTTATAACTGCAGTAACACCTTTAACTTTTAACCAGCGAAATAAACGACGCAGTTCGGCTCTTAATATGAGTTGGTTGGGTAACCCGGCGAACAACGATTCAATCGTGTCCAATACAACACGCTTTGCACCAATAGAATCAATTGCATAACCAAGACGTATAAATAATGCTTCCAAATCGTATTCACCTGTTTCTTCTATTTCACTACGCTCAATATGAACATGGTCAAGTACAATTTTTTTATTCTTAATAAGGTTTGCCAGATCGAACCCAAGTGAAGCAACATTTGTAGTCAGTTCTTCACTGGTTTCTTCGAATGACATAAGAACCCCCGGTTCGTTAAACTGAGTCACGCCACGAACAAGAAACTCAATTCCAAAAAGCGTTTTACCGCAGCCTGCGCCACCGCAGACTAATGTTGGCCTGCCTTTAGGTAATCCTCCGGCAGTTATTTTATCAAAACCCTGAATTCCGGTTAGAGACTTTGCAAGATAAATTTTAGAGGTTTCGTGCTCTACCTTATTTATTTTCGTCATTTATTGTCATTTATTGTCATTTTCGTAATTCGTCATTAAACGTCATTTTCGTCAGTCATTTATCGTCATTTATCGTCATTTATCGTCAGTCATTTTTTGTCATTTTTTGTCATTTTTTGTCATTCGTCATTTGTCAGATAACCTATCAATATTCAGTCATTTTGACATTAAAAAAATCTTCCGAAATTTCAATTTCTCTGTGAAATATGTGTTATACAATTCTTGACAAATGTTACATAATTCACAGGTTTTTTGAGCAAAAGCATTGAAAGGATTTGTAATTTACCCTTTTAATCCTGGCTGCTATTTAGTTCTTGCAGAAGGTTATTAAATGCTTCAACAATAGCGTCGAATTCTATATTTTTTGTGTTTCAATTACTTGATTAAACAGGGAGCTTTCATCTTCCAACTTCAATTCCTCTTCCAATATATGAATGAAAGATTTTAAAGTCTCAGCATTTTCTCCAATTATCGATTTTATATCTCTCCCCAAAAGAGTTGCTCCGGAAGTGAATGTCTTGAAATTTTCAACTTCAAAAATGTCGTAATGTTTCGCTGCCGCCCTTTATCCATTTAACCCACCAAAAAACATTTTGCCAGATCGCTTTATATATCCTAATTTTGGGGAATCTAAAAATTAGAGGCTGTTACGTAAAGCGCAAAGCTAAATATAACAGAAAACATCGCATTAAAACAATTTGAAATGACAACAAAAGATATTCAATCCATAGAAAATATAGAGCTGGTTTTCCTTAAACAAGATGATTATGAGGATATTAAAAAAACAATGCAGGAAGCTTATTCCAATATGCCCGAAGCCTACTGGAAAGAACATCATATCAGAACTTTGATTGAAAAATTTCCTCAAGGTCAGGTCGGAATAAAGGTTGATAATGAACTTGCCGGTTGTGCATTATCCATCATTGTTGATTATTCAAAATTTGACGATAGGCATACATATAATGAGATAACCGGTTTTTATACCTTTAATACTCATACACCCAATGGCACCAAGCTTTACGGAATAGATGTCTTTATCAGTCCAAAATTCCGCGGATTAAGACTTGGCAGAAGGTTGTATGATTACAGAAAAGAGCTTTGTGAAAAACTAAACCTGAAAGGTATTGTTTTTGGCGGACGAATACCCAACTACCATAAATATTCGTCAGAAATGTCACCCCGGGAATACATTGATAAAGTTCGGAACAAAGAAATACATGACCCTGTGCTGGATTTTCAATTGTCTAATGATTTTCATCCAGTCAGAGTTCTAAAAGGTTATCTGGAGAGCGATAAGGAATCTCAGGAATTTGCGGTTCTCCTCGAATGGGACAATGTGTACTATGAGAAAAAATCAAATAAAGCATCAATAAAGAAAACTATCGTCCGGTTAGGCTTGATACAATGGCAAATGAGATTATATAAAGATCTTAATGAGCTTATGCAGCAGGTTGAATTTTTTGTCGATGCTGTTTCGGGGTACAGGGCTGACTTTGCCTTATTCCCTGAATTTTTTAATGCTCCGTTGATGTCGCAATACAATCATTTATCGGAACCGGAAGCCATTCGAAAACTGGCCGGTTATACGGAAGATATCACCAAACGATTTGCGGAACTGGCCATTTCTTATAATATAAATATCATAACAGGCAGTATGCCAGAGCTTATAGACAACAATCTTTACAATGTCGGATACCTATGCAAAAGAGACGGCGGCATTGAAAGATTTGAAAAATTGCACGTAACACCCGACGAATCGAAGATTTGGGGATTGCAGGGTGGAAATAAGATTCAGGCTTTTAATACGGATTGCGGTAGAGTAGGAATATTGATTTGTTACGATATTGAATTTCCTGAGTTAAGCCGGATTTTGGCAGATGAAGGTATTGACATATTGTTTGTGCCCTTTTTAACCGATACTCAGAACGGATATTCAAGGGTAAGAAATTGTGCCCAGGCAAGAGCGATAGAAAATGAATGTTATGTGGCAATTGCAGGAAGTGTTGGTAACCTGCCTAAAGTTCATAATATGGATATTCAATATGCACAATCTGTTGTGTTTACTCCATGTGATTTTTCTTTTCCAACAAATGGCATTAAGGCAGAAGCTACGCCAAATACAGAAATGATTCTGATTGCAGATGTTGATATTGACCTGCTGCGTGAACTGAATCAGTTTGGAAGTGTACGAAACCTGAAAGACAGGCGGACTGATATATATACTATAATACGGAATTAATTGAGCTGGTGACTCTAAGTCACCTTGAACTGGTTGAGCTGGTGACTCTAAGTCACCTGCTCAATGAACGATCAGTTCATTTTTATTGAACAGGTGACTGGGAGTCACCAGCTCAACCAACTCCCCCGTCTTTAAGTCCAGTTGTTCATGCAGGATTCTAACTATTTCAATCTCATTCTCTTCAATTCTACGATAAAAGATTATGTGTCGGCCAGCATTGAATCCCAAAAGTTCATCTGTTACCACAGCATAATCCTTTCCTAAATTAGGATTCATAGCCAACTCATTGAAGTTATCTAAAAGCATATTGTAATATCTATCTGCTTGATTTTCTGACCATTTGTCAAACGTATAATTCCAAATCTGAATCAAATCAGCAACAGCTTTATTCGTTAAACGATACTTAGCCATTTATGCCTCTTTTAGCTTTCAAGTTTTCTAAAAGTGATTCAGGGTTGAAATCCGATGCAATTCCGCTTTCTATCCCTTCTTGTATCGCTGTCCTAAGAGCAATAATTTTGTTTTCCTCTTCTTCCAGAAGTCTTAATCCAGCACGGACTACTTCGCTGGCATTTTTGTATCGACCGGCGGATATTCTACTTTGATTAAAGTCGTCAAAATAGCTTCCAATTGAAATTGATGTGTTTCTACTCATGATTTTTTGCTCAGAGTTACCAATAATTGGTAAATATGGCAATTTGTTCCTTTTTTAATTCTATTGAACAGGTGACTGAGAGTCACCAGCTCAATGAACGATCAGTTTAATTCTATTGAACAGGTGACTGAGAGTCACTAGCTCAATGAACGATCAGTTTAATTCTATTGAACAGGTGACTGGGAGTCACCAGCTCAATTAGCTGAGAGTCACCAGCTCAGTTACATTTCGATCTCTACTTCACTGACGAGATCCATCATATCTTTAACGATATCATAAATTTCTTCGTTCTCTTCGGAACTGATAACAATTACACCCTCATTGTTCTTTGTGGCTGAATAAAATGCCTGCTTAGAAACACCTGAAAACCAAATGCCGGGATCTAAAGTAATTTCGGCAACCATCGAAGTATTTTCATCTATTACAAAGTCACCTTCAATTTCCACTGAGAATTCTTGTCCTGAGTCGAATTCAAACCTGACAGGATGAGATGTTCCTTCTTCATCGGTCCATGAGCCATTTAAAAGAATGGCGGGTTGATTAGTTTGGTCCCAGAGTTCAATTTCAATTTCCATTTCAGTATACCGGCCTGGTCTTAACCTGACGAATGAAAGATCGGGATTGGTTTTACCAGTGGCAAAATCCACGGTGATGTAACTGTTTATCTCAAATTCCATTTCCAGCGAATCAGTATCCGATTCCAGTTCAAATTCAACACTTTCAAGTA
>CAYMXK010000223.1:0-7833 GCA_964393915.1 uncultured Prolixibacteraceae bacterium | reverse complement strand
TCCAAAGACGGATTGGACTGGCAACCTGCAAAACATCCAAAAGTGATCGGAAGTATATTTTATTGGGAAGGTGGAATTCCGGGTGCTTCAAAATTGGAGCGGCCATGTCTGTACCTCGAAAACGGGGTTCCTCTTTACCTTTATGGAGCTACGCGCGCCGATAAGGCGCAAACCCTTTCATTCAATGTGGCCATACCGCTTTTATCTCAAAATTCAGAACCCATGGCGAAAGGACAGCCCGTTTTTACAGACGGTAAAGCTCTTCTCGGAGCAGAGGATATGGCATTTCTCGGGCAAATGACCAGGGATGTGATGGAAAGCTCGCGGATCTATCCAGGGCAAACAGTGTCGCCCGATTTTGGGCCAAACAACAGCGGAGGGGTACTGATCAGGCCGGGCGGCAGGGATTGCTACCCGTCGTTCTGGATCCGCGATTATGCCATGTCGCTCGAAAGTGGCCTTGTTACCATGGCAGAGCAAAAGCACATGATCAGCCTGACCGCAGCCACACAGTGCAGTCACACCCATATAACGAAAGGCGGCAGTATGATCCCGCTGGGTGCTGTTGCCGACCATATAAGGATCGACGACCTCCTGCCCATTTATTTTCCGGGAACCTACAGCTATGAAGACCAGGGCACCCCGCGGTGGGGAGTTTTCCCGCCTTACTGCGATCAATACTATTTCATTCATATGGTATGGAATTACATCACAGAAACCTCTGATGTTGAATTTCTTGAATCGGAAATCGAAGAAATGAAACTGATCGACCGGCTGGAACTCGCCTATAAAGTACCACCCGTAACCACAGGAAGCCCGCTGGTCTATACAACCGACAATCTGCGCGGGGTCGATTTCGGATTTCGCGATGCCATAGTCATAACGGGTCACCTTTGTTTCCCCTCAATTCTGAAATACAGGGCTGCTGAGGAACTTGCATTTCTTTTTGGAAAATTAAAAGATGCCCGAAAATCGGAAAAGTACAGGCATGACACCAAAGCCCTAAAAACGGCCATCACTGATAGTTTTATGGACCACAGGGGAATGCTCAGGGCTTCAACAGGTAAAAGCAGCCAGCCCGATGTCTGGAGTACGGCGTTCGCAGTATACCTGGGCATTATCGATGGAGATATGCTGGAAAAAACATGTCGCTTCCTGGAGAGATCTTACCTCGATGGTACCCTGGCTTATAAAGGAAACATACGACATATTCTCACCAGCGATGACTACAGTGACAGCCAGGTATGGGAAGTTTCTGACGTGAAAAAAAACACCTATCAGAATGGAGCCTACTGGGGCACTCCTACAGGTTGGGTATGCAATGCCATAGCAAGGGTAAATCTGCAGGCGGCAAAAAAACTGGCAGCCGAATACGTTGAAGAGCTGCGTAAAAACGATTACCGTAAAGGAGAATCATTCGGTGCGCCTTATGAATGCTTCCATCCCTCCGGGTATGTCCAGAACCCGGTTTATCTCACCTCGGTTACCTGTCCGTATGCCGTCTTTAAAAAGAATGGCAAATAGTGCAGCCGGGATTATTCTTGCATTGTTAAAAATTTAATGCCGTTCGTCAGATTTTCACAGTAAAAGGGAACAATGTCGATCTAAAAAATAAACTGAAATCACCATGATTATCAAAAAATACAAACTTGAATGATTAACTTTACTCATGGTAATTCCATCCCTCTGTTTCGGGACAACCATTGAAAAACATAAAAACTCATTAATATTTTACCATGAATTCATACAAACTACTCACAATAAGCATTTTAGTACTTTTAGCCGGAGTTCAGAATCTGGCATCACAAGCAATTCAGGATAAAATTAAATCCGCCCGGGTTTGGCTCGACACAAATGGAAACCGCATAAACGCGCACGGTGGCGGGGTTCTTTTTCACGAAGGAGTCTATTATTGGTACGGTGAAAACAAACTGGAAGGGAAATCGGAAGCCCAGTTTGCCGACGGTGGTATCCACTGCTATTCCTCCACAGACTTAATCAACTGGAAAGACGAAGGACTTGTTTTGAGTGTAGATTATGAAGATGAAAACAGTGACCTCGCTTATGGTTGTATTCTCGAAAGACCCAAGGTGGTTTACAATGAGAAGAACAATCAATTTGTGGTTTACTTCAAGCTTTACCTTAAAGGCGTTGGCTACGAAACAAGTTTTGTTGGGGTGGCAGTAGCCGAAAAACCGGAAGGTCCGTTCATTTACCGCCACAAGTTCCATGGAGGTGGATCGCCCAAGGGTTCAGGAGATTTCTCCATGTTTAAAGATGACAATGGGGATCTTTATCATTTAACCGTCCGAAAACCCGACAAGACTTTTGTTATCGGCAAAATGGATGACGATTATTATTTTTCTAAAGGAAAATACCAGGCTTGTGATGGAATAGAGTTGCATACCGAAGCGCCCGCGGTCATCAAAAGAAACGGGGTGTATCATATGCTGGGCTCTGGCTCAAGTAGCTGGAAACCCAATATTGCAAGATATTATACCACCGACAATATTCTGGGCAAATGGACATATCATGGAAATCCTTGTCGTGGTTATAACAATATAGATAGTCTTGGTGTTGAAAAAACCTATGGAGGGCAATCCTCCTACATCATCCCGGTTCAGGGAAGGGATGATGCCTATATTGCCATGTTTGATATCTGGAGACCTGAACTTCCGGTCACAGGAAGATACATTTGGCTTCCCATTGATTTCACCAACGGCAAAATGTCTATTAACTGGCATGACTCCTGGAACTTTGATATTTTCAAAAAGGACAAATCAAAGAAGTTTTCATTTGTCGATGTGCAAAGCCCAAAGGATGCTTTGCCCCTAATCTTGTCTGCCTCCCTTCCCCAAGCGTCTGCGGCCAGTGATTGGGAGCTGGTATTTTCCGATGAATTCAACGATAACCGGATTGACACCTCCAAATGGAACGTTGAAAATACCTCACGGAAAAGAGCCGACATCATGCTTTTTGCTGATGACAATCAAGTGGAAGAAAAGGATGGTAACATTTATATCTATTACAGAAAATCTGAAATAAATGACACCACCTATATGGCAGGAAGGTTCAATTCGAAAGGAAAAATCGCACCGACTTACGGATTTCTCGAGTGTCGCATGCACATTGTTAAACCCAATGGCCACCAAACGGCTTTTTGGATGATGCCAGAAGGAACCGGAATGAAAAACCCACAGGGTGTTGATGGCACAGCTAACGATGGTGCAGAGATAGACATTGTTGAAGGAAATAAAGCCCATGCCTATTCATTGGGCTTACATTGGGATGGCTACGCAAAACCCGCTCATAAATCGAACGGTGCTTCGGTGAAAACACCCAATATACATGATCAGGAATACCATATTTACGGTTTTGAATGGACCCCAACCTATTTGAAATTTTACTACGATGGAAAGGTTGTTAGGGAAATGAATGATTCGAAATTAATACCACATGTAGCGCATTTTATATATTTTTCGGGAAGTTGTTTTGGTGAAAATAACTGGGTGGACGGCGATGTGCGAAAGAATGAATTTATTCAAAGTGGTGGAGTCGATAAAGCATATATTGATTACGTAAGAGTTTATGAGAATGTGTTTATGAATAAATTAGAAAAATAACCAAGACATTTTAAATTAACTATATATGAATTACAAGACATTTTTATTAAAAACATTGCTGTTGAATGTATTCACTATTTTGCTGTTTTGCTCGTGTGACAACTCCTCAGGTAAATATGGTGATACGACAGTTTATTACATTGATTCCGCAGATGGCAACGACGTCAATTCCGGACATTCACCCAAATCGGCATGGCAGTCGCTCGAAAAGGTGAACCAAACGATTTTTCAGCCCGGCGACAAAATACTTTTCAAGGCAGGAAATTCATGGGAAGGCCAACTGGAACTTCAGGGTAGCGGAACCAAAGAAGCCACTATTCAAATTAATAAATACGGCGAAGGCAAAAACCCGGCCATCCATGGAAAAGGCGAAAAACTGCATACTTTATTGTTGTATAATGTGGAATACTGGGAAGTCCGTAACCTGGAGATCACAAACACAGGAAAAGACCGTGTTGCCGGACGGCGTGGAGTAATCGTGAAGGCAGAAGATTTTGGCGATTGCCACCATATAATTTTAGACAGTCTTGAAATTCATCATGTTAATGGCAGCCTTGTAAAAAGTGACGGCGGCGGAAGTGCCATCCTTTGGCAAAACGGTGGCGATTCGGTAAAAACACGATTCATCGGTCTGCAGATTACCAATTGCCACCTGCATCATTGTGAACGCAACGGCATCAATTCGCGGGGTTACACCAACCGGAAAGAGTGGCATCCAAGCCTGAACGTAGTTGTACGAAATAATTTACTGGAACAAATTCCCGGTGACGGGATTGTTCCCATTGGAACCGATGGTGCGCTGATTGAATACAATGTAATGCGCGATTGCCCTGATATTCTTTCGCATGAGGAGGCTGCTGCCGGCATTTGGCCATGGAGCGCCGATAACACAACTATTCAGTTTAACGAAGTTTCGGGCCACAAAGCCAAATGGGACGGACAGGGTTTCGATTCCGACTGGAACTGTCAAAACACCATCATTCAGTACAATTACAGTCACAATAATTATGGCGGGTTTCTGCTGGTATGCAATAATGGCAGCAATGTGCATACCGACCGGAACATTGGAACAACCAACACAATCGTGCGCTACAATGTAAGTGTGAATGATGGAATCCGCCCATATGAAACCCAAAGAAGAAGTTGGTTTGCACCAACCATCCATATTTCCGGGCCGGTGGAGGACACAAAGATTTACAACAACATTTTTATCATTCCTGAAAAGCCACTCGAAGAAAATGACCGGACAATTATTGAAATGGATAACTGGGGTGGTCCGTGGCCTGAAAATACATTTTTTGCCAATAATATTTTTTATGTCGAGGAAAAAGCTGATTTCTTTTTTGACGGCGATAAAGGAACTGAATTCAATAACAATTGTTTCTACGGCAATTTTGAAAACCTGCCCGATGACCCGGCTGCTTTATTTGAAGATCCAAAATTTGAGGATGTTTCCAAACGCGGAGATGGTTTTGAGGTGCTGAAAAACTTTATGCTTCAAAAAACTTCTCCCTGTAAAGATGCCGGAATAGCAATCGAAAACAATGGTGGAAAAGATCTTTTCGGAAACCCGCTGGAAGGTAAAACGAATATCGGCGTGCATGAATTTTAAAATTTCAAACCGGGTCAAAAGGTAATCCTCGAACTAAAAGCCGCTCTCAACCAGAATTGGGACAAAGTTGACAAAGGCTGGGTTGAAATCAGCAAGGGTGCTATGCCTGAAAAAGCTGAAGTAACTGAAACCGGCCCCAATACCGGGATTTTTACAACTGAATACGTGATTCCCAAAACCAGTCAGGGAATTAGATTGTCTGTATCCTATGGATATCTGGGTTTTGAGAAAAAAGCTGAGCTGACAATAACCAGGTAACTTAACTGCTCACACCCTCTGCCTCCTGTAAACCGCTGGGGTATAGGATGTATATTTTTTAAAAATGCGCGAGAAATAGCTGGCATTCCTGATACCGGTTTCTTCCATGATCCGGGTGTGGGATAAGTCTGTAGTCAGCAGGAGGAGCTGCGCCTTTTCAATCCTTTTCCGGATGATAAACTCACAAGGAGGCATGCCCAGCAGTGATTTAAATATCCTCGTGAAATGGTCCTTCGAAAAACAGGCCATGCGGGCCAGTTCGTCTATAGTTATGTCATTGGAAAGGTTTTCCTGTATGTGGCGCAGAATAGGCTGAATATTGTAATGCAACAGCGCATTGGCCGGACTGCTTTGTCCGGGAAGTAAAAACCTTGAAAACAACTGCCCGATAATCCCGATCGTTTCGAGGTGCTGGTTCACCGACTGAAAAACAACCTTCCTGTTTACCCACGGTTTTTTCTGGTAAACCTTCGGGTCGTGATGAGGCAGTTCCAGGTGGGGATTGATTTCCAGCAACCGGATGAACAACTCCCTTTCCAGTTCCGAAGAAATAACCTTATGCCGGATCTGGTAAAGCGTATACACATTCAGGTCGTTTTGCAGGGTGGTGCCGAAGTGTATGTAATAATGGCACAAACCCGGCTGAAACACATAAGTACAGGGCGTAAAGCTCGGAATAAGGTAGAGGTACCCGGCTTCCATCCTGATAATCTCACTGCCTTTTGTAAGCATCCCCTCCCCTTCTGTGATCAGGTACATACGGGAAAACGGACTGATTACATTGGGGTATTCTGATGTGTGCCCAAATCGCATATATGCAATATTTTTCAATTGAAAACTCAGCGAATCTCCTATGGCATCAACATACATCCGTTTATTAATTAATAGTTTAATCTCCAAAGGTAAGAAATAAGGCCAATGTCCGATTGCCGGATTTGTGCAAATAAATGCCCGAAATGTTCAAAACACTCCCCTTCTCAATGCCTATATTTGTAAAAACCGGAAATCCGCAGGCTTTTCAATCGCAAAGTCAGATTGACTGCCCGTATCTGCCACGAAATTCGGACCGGTATTTCATGAAAATAACGGCTGGCGGAACAGCTATATAAATTATTAAACCATAAACAAATGAGCTTACAAATTTTTTTGGGCATTATGCTGATTGCCGGAGGGGCATTCTCGGCCGGAAGCTTTGCAGTCCCTTTCGGGAAAATCAAAGGTTGGCAGTGGGAAACCTACTGGATGATTTTCAGCGCCGGGGCCTACATTTTGTTTCCCCTGATTTCAAGCATGATCTTTGCCCCGGGGTTTGTCGCGGCAATTAAAGCTACTCCCTCCGGTTCTCTCTGGTCCGTTTTCCTGCTAGGGGCTGTCTATGGCATCGGCAACCTGTCGTTCGGATTGGCACTCAGGTACCTGGGACTGTCCCTGGGCTATGCGCTGTCGCTTGGATTGATGCTTGCCATCGGAACACTTATCCCTCCGGCAATCGACGGAAGATTGCAGATAATGATGGAAGGTCCGGGAGGTACACTGCTCATTATGGGAGTAGTGGTTGCCTGCGTGGGGATTGCCCTTTCGGCATGGTCGGGAATTCTCAAGGATAAACAAATGTCTTTGGCTAAGAAACAGGAAAACATTGGCGAGTTTAACCTGGTAAAAGGCATCTTGGCTGCACTATTGGTGGGCGTCACCGGTTCGGCCATGTCTCTGGGTTTTGAACAGGGACTGGTAATTTCAGATATGGCCTCCAGCCAGGGAACAGACCCTTTATTTACAATGATGCCTGTAATGATCGTTTTGCTATCCGGCACATTTATTACAACCATCATCTGGTGCGTTTACCTGGGGTATAAAAGCAAGTCGTTGAAGAATTACGTAAAAGCCTCCTCCTCCAAGGTGCTCACATACAACTACCTCTTCGGTCTGCTTGCCGGGCTGCTCTGGTTCAGCCAGTTTATTTTGTACGGAATGGGTAAAAGCAAAATGGGGCCATTTACATTTACCTCCTGGGGAATCCTGATGGCCCTGACCATCGCGTTTGCCACCATCTGGGGAGTGATCAGGAAGGAGTGGAAGGGGGCATCCCGTAAAGTGCTGGCCCTGATGATACTCTCATTGGTCATCATTATTGTTGCCTCTTTCATGATAGGCATCAGCGGCTCGGAATAGCTAAGACCAGACTCCGTAAAGCGTGAAAGACAGAACCGGATAAAATAATTAATCAAAATCATACTCCAAGATGAAATCAAGAGAAAGAATATTAGCAGCAATAAACCACCGGCAACCCGACAGGGTGCCGGTTGACATGAGCGCAACGCCCAGTTCGGGCATTTCTGC
>CAYMXK010000222.1:0-7839 GCA_964393915.1 uncultured Prolixibacteraceae bacterium | reverse complement strand
ACTATGAATCTATTGTTTTGCCAGCAACGCCGGCGCGCTGATCAGCCGGCATAAGGGTGGAGTGGCCGCAGGTCTACCGTAATGCCGCACCTACGGCGCTGGGTACAGTCAAGGTAAGCCACAATTCTATCGTAATGCCGCACCTATGGCGCTGGGTACAGTCATATTCGGCAGAGGCAGATTTACTTATAGCAAAAAACCTGGGATTATTGACTGGAGATTATCTGAAAAATAAATATAAATGAAATTTTATCCATTATTAATATTCGTATTGTTTTTGGGTTGCACCCAACAGCAACACCCCAGCTATTCAGTCCCTGATTCTCCCTGGGAAGAAAGCCTGGGCAATCACCGGGCAGTGATAACAGTTGACCAGCCAGCAGAAGTTGCTGCGCTGGATATAACCTGGCGGAGGCACGATAAAAATCCGGAACAGCGCCGTTTCCTGATTATTCATGCTGAAACAGGCGACACCATCAAAAATATTTACCGGCAGCAGGTGGACAATGAAAAATGCAGATTGCTTTTTGGCCCGGCAGAAAACAGCGGGACATACTATTTTTACTATTTGCCTTATGAAGTACAAACGGATTGGGGATTCTACAACCGGGGATATTTGGCACCGGAGCCTCCTCCTTCCGAAAAATGGATGATGAATATCAAACCTGGGAGCAATGAGGAAAAGAACCTCCCCGAAGCTGAATTTAATGGTTTTCAGTCGCGCACTGCTTTTGACAGCTTTTTCCCTATGGAAGTTACCGCATTGAATTCGGAGAAAGACTCCCTACTGAATGAACATCCTGATGATTTTCTACTATTTCCGGAAGACCGAAAGTTTCCCATCCGGATGTTGGACGATATTCCGCAAAGATGGATACAGGAAGGTCCATCTGATGAATTCAAAGGGAAGGCCCAACGCAATGAATATTATGCCTTTCAGCTTGGAGTCTTTGCGTCGCAAAAAGATTTACAGGACGTAAAGGTTACATTCTCTGCACTGAAAAACGGTGATTCTGAGATTCCGGCCTCCTCCATCACCTGCTTCAATACCGGAGGGACGGATCCTTATGGCAAGCCCTTCATAAAGCGGGTGGATGTACCTGAAGGTGCAGTGCAGCCCCTGTGGATTGGTGTCGACATTCCTGAAAACACCCGGCCGGGCACCTACAGGGGGCAGGTTACCATCACTCCTGAAAACGCCGCAGCACAAACCATCGAAGTCAGGATTAAGGTGGAAAACAAAGTCCTGGCCGACCGTGGCGATGATGAACCCTGGCGGCACTCACGGCTGCGATGGTTGAATTCGACACTGGGTATAGACGACGAACCTACTCATCCTTATAAAGCCATCGAAAATGCAGGGGATGGCAGCTACAATATGACCGGCAAAATCTTTTCCCTCCACGAATCCAGTCTTCCGGGAAGTATCCGTGCCGGGGATACGGAAATCCTGGCAGGACCGGTAGCGCTAATGGTGGAGACTGCATCTGGCAGAGAAGACTTTTCGGCACCAGATGATGTGGTAACGCTGAAAGACAAGCCGGGTATAAAAAGTGCCTCGTGGAAAAGCCAGTCGCAGAACCTGGAATTGTCAGGGACTGGCACCATCGAATCGGATGGGTACATCAACTATAAGATAACCCTGAAAGCACCCGCCGGTCTTGCTATCCGGGATGTACGGCTTGAAATTCCCCTGCATGCGGATGTTGCACAATACATGATGGGTATGGGACTTCCGGGCACCACCGTTCCGCAGAGCCATGAAGCACCATGGAAAGGTCCCCACGACAGTTTCTGGATCGGCAATACGCGGGGCGGCCTCTGGTGCGAGCTCCGGGGCGGCGAATACCATGGGCCTCTGCTGAACCTCTACCAGCCTGCTCATCCTGAATCGTGGTATAACAACAACAAGGGCGGCTTCAGGATCGACAGGGACGCCAAAACGGTTAAGGCAGTGGTGTACAGCGGAGAACGCAGCCTCGAAGCCGGTGAAGAAATTACCTTTGAGTGGTCAATGCTGATCACGCCCGTGAAGGCTGTGAATTATAAGAGCCAGTTTATCGCCAAGTACTTCCACAATGGATTGCACCCCATGCCTGCGGATGAGGACCTCGCCAGTGGGATAAAAATCGTCAACCTGCACCATGCCAGCAACTACAATCCACACATCAATTACCCGTTTGTGGCAGTAGACTCCATGAAATGGTTCGTCGATCGTATGCATGAAAAAGGGCAGAAGGTAAAAATCTATTATACCATCAGGGAGCTCACCAACTATACCACAGAACTCTGGGCACTGCGAAGTCTGGGCAACGAAATACTCGGAACCGGCAAGGGAGGGGGTTATCCCTGGTTGCGCGAGCACCTGATCGATGGCTACCGGCCTCAGTGGTACCAGCACTTTACCGGTAAAAGCGCCGATGCCTCCATCATAAATGCTCCCGGCGATTCGCGATGGTATAACTATTATATTGAGGGACTTGCCTGGATGGTAAAAAATGTAGATATCGACGGGTTGTACCTCGATGATGTATCCTACGACCGCCGTACCGTAAAGCGTATCCGCAAAGTACTCGACAATACCAAGCCCGGATGCCTCCTCGACCTTCACTCAAATACAGGTTTCTCAAAAGGTCCGGCCACCCAGTATGCTGAGTATTTTCCGTTCATGGATAAATTATGGTTTGGCGAAAGTTTTATGTACGATGAAATGCCACCTGAGAATTGGTTGGTTGAAGTATCGGGAATTCCATTTGGATTAATGGGCGATATGCTGCACCGGGGAGGTAACCGCTGGCTGGGGATGCTATTTGGAATGACAGTCCGCCACCCGTGGATGACCGACGGTATAATCTGCGACCCCCGTCCTATTTGGAAAATCTGGGATGAGTTTCAAATTCAGGATTCACGGATGATCGGGTTCTGGGAAGATTCTCTGGCGGCAACTACAGATGATGCTGATGTGAAAGTTACAACCTATGTAAAAAGGGATTCAACCCTGCTTTCCATCGGAAATTTTTCAGATTCACCCAAAACAGTTTCCTTAAATATTGATTTTAAGAAATTGGGGCTGGATAAAGACAACGTCAGGTTATATGCACCTGCAATTCAGGATTTTCAACAGGAAAATAGTTGGCGCTATGGTGATGAAATTTCGATAAATGGACGAAATGGTTGGATTATTTATGTTTTTAATAGTCACTGATCTTATTCATTGCTGTTTGAACAGTATTCCTGATTACTTTGGAAATACCGTATTGTTTGGCAATGGTGTTCCACTGGCTTATGGCCTCCTGTACCTCCTCAATAATGGAACCTGCATTTTTCATCCCGAAATGTGCGGCCAGCCTCATAAGGTCCTTTCGTCCCGGATTTTTGCTTTCACCAGCTATCATGGTACTGTGAAACCCAAAGCCTGAATACGAAAAGGTCAGGTCGTAGGCAGGGGCAAACTGCCATTCGCCTTTGGCGTTCATCAGGAAAGAGAAATTCTTGCTATGATCATCCCGGTTATGGGCATACACATTAAATGCCGCCAGCCTGAAAACCTTATCGTATGCACGCACGTGCTTTTCCAACCTGAAGGCACAATCCATCAGATGACCGTAATCCATCGTGCTCATCCTGAAGTTGTCGTGCATTAGGCCGGAAGCGGTGTGGGTATGCAGGCGTTTATCAGTAACCCGGTCAAACCGCTTTGTTCCAAAATAAACCTGTCCTGATTTTCCTTTAAAAAGACGGCACTCGCTCATCTCAATGCCTGCAAGTAGGGCCATCTTGTGATAAGCAAATTCAATATTGGCAATCTCTCTGCTATCGGATGATGACGGAAACTTGATGATCCACTCTTCATAGCCTTCCGGGGCGATGCCACCACTGAACATCAGGTCGTCGTTAAGCGGATGATAAGCAGCAAAAATCTTTGGTCTGGCGCCACCCGAAGAGCCACCAAGGATAAACAATTCCTCGATAATCTCAGAACTGGTGCCCTGAAGTATATGGTTCATTTCAGCCGCGAGGATGTCCAGTCCCGGAACAGAATCCACTGTCTTTTCTGATATGATTTCCGGTCTGTAAACAAGGGCCCCCATTCCCCCCGATCCAACATAAGCCAATCTATCCAAAGGGGTTATTCCTGTAATGTCAATCCCTTTTCCAGACAAAGTGCGATCAAGCAACAGCCTGCCCCAGCCGTCGGGCAATGAGTCGTTAAAGACTCCAAATAACCCGTCGAAAGGATGTTTGTCAGCGCTTACTATATCTCCTGAAAATGGGAGTTTTATAGGCGAAAGATTAAGTCCGGTTTTAAGGAAATCATCATTGTACCTGAAATAAATCTTTTGTCCGGAAAGCACCAGTTCCCCAACTTCAAAGCTGTTTCCTCCAAGTATAAGTGATACGAATAATTTTTTGATGCCAGCCATTGGATATTACTTATTTCGAAAATAGTTTCTTAATGTCATCGGGATTTTCCTTAGTAAGCAGGATATTGTCAAACTCATTTAACCGGCCTAAAAGGTGTATCAGTTTGAGCAGCGATTCCAACGAAACTTTCCCTGAGTTCTCAAAACGTTTTAAACTGCCCAGGGAGACGCCCGAACGTTCCGCCAACTCTTCCTGTGACATTTTTAGCTGCTTTCGCAGGGTGCGGACTCTTTCAGCCAGGGCTGTACTCACTTCCGGCGGTGTCTTTTCTAATGAATACATATTGCGTAGTTAATAAATTATCCAAAAGTAATAAAAAATGTCTTAGTTAGCTCATATATTATCCATACGGGAGCCGGAGCATTTTAAACTCCTTCCAGCCCTCATCAACCCAAACAGACAATTCAGGGTTTATGCAATAGTAGCCGCGATCTAACCTGAGGAACAATGCATGATTGTATGGATTTTTACTGTCCACTTCATTTTTAGCCAATATCGATGAAATATAACTCTTCTTCTTCCGGTAGTCATCTAAAAACGATTCGGGGTATCCGGAAACAACCCTTTCAATGTCAGCTGCTTTTACTCCCCTTTCCCCAAAGATATCCCGGGAATCATTAATAATGGCATCCTGTAAGGTCATGAAAATGTTATTAAAAAAAACACGGGTTGATGATACTCGAACAAGCGACATATAAAAAAATAGCAGTAATTTTAACCCTGTAATGTAAATACCCAAAATCATTTTATAAATGAAAGCACTTTATGCCCCCGAAATAGACAGTATCCTTGAAGGGATCCGACACAATCCACCGGAGATAAACAAAAATAGCTATTACAAACTTCTGGATATTTATTCGGGTTTCAGCTGTATTCAACCGGGTGACACGGATGAGTACAGATTTACCTGGATAGAAGTGGAAAGAGGCCCTGTTGAAGCATTCGGCGACTACAAAGAGTTTAAAAGCGCCGGCGAAGTCAAAAACAGGAAAGAATTCAATGAACTCTGGATAATGTATTATCCTTTTCCATCAAAATGGTACCGGTTGCAATCTGCCCGGTTCAGGGATGAACTATTTTTCTATTTTGGTGATAAACCGATTGCGACTCTAAGCCTGAATGAAGAACCGAAAGAAAAAGATTATTACAATTACGGATGGATTGAGGAATTAATTGACTGGTTGCATGACAAGGTTTCGTCTGAAATGGAAAGGTTGAAAGCAGATCAGGAAGGTTATAACGAATACATCCGGAGAAATCTGCCTCATGCCAAAAGGACCGGGAAAATCCTCAGAAGTGATCTTCATGAGATAATGGGTAAAGAAACTTTCAGGCCTGATCTGAACCTTGGCGCTGAAACGATTGAAAAACTCAAAGAAGCGGTTCAATCGAATAAAACCCGGAGCGGTAAGGGATTGGATACAATGACGGCCGGATTGTTTCTCAGGGTCTGCGAGATTTTTTACGATGCCAACAATTATTTTAAGGAAAAAGCTTCTGAAATGAGCCCGCTCGAAAAATACCTGTCCATGGCCGATGGAAGGGATGGCGGTTTAAGAAGCATTGAAACCGGATCTGCTGAGGCATTTCATGAATGGTTCACAAGTGGGCGGTATGCCGGTGGCCACCCCTGGGAAATCTGCCGGGGCGGTAATTCCACCCACATATCGCTTTATGTCTCGAAACACGAAAACAAATGGGTTTTCAGGCTTGCCGGATCGAGTATAGTCCGTGTCGAAGAAACCGTCAGGATGGCAGTTGCCCTTCATGAAAACGATATTCCATTTGAATTAACGGATGACGAAGAAATCGTAAGGATGGTCACCGGGACTGACAATATCGGCATTGTTCCGGAAAATGTAACACCCCGCTATTGCCACTCCTTGTTTCCCAAAGAGGACAGGATCATCGATTTCATGAATCTTGGTTGGGAAAAGGAATTTGTACCCAGGATTATTGAAAAAGCATTCTGGTATCCGCTTGAAGAAATTAAACTTATTGAGGATTGAATTATTGGGTTAACTAAGATTTTTTTAACTTTGGGAAAATTTAAATGGATGACATTCGAAAAAACATACAAAATTACTACCAACGAATTGACGATTAAACTCCCAAAAAAATTCAAGTCTGTAAAGAGAGTTCGTGTAATTGTAGAAGAAGCTGAAACTGAAAGAAGTAAGAAAATTCAGTTACTCAAAAAAGCTTCAACTGATCCTCTTTTTAATTCAGATGTAGAGGAAATAAAAAATGACTTCCAGTATTCAGATAACGAAGCTATATGAATTATTTTAAATGGGATATCTGGAGAGCGAACCTTGATCCAGTTATTGGTTCAGAACAAGGAAAATCAAGACCAGTTTTGATTGTAAGTGAAAATGACATCAATTCTTTATTGAACATAGTCAACATTATTCCTTTAACCTCACGAAAAGAAGGCAGAATAATTTACCCCAATGAAGTATTGATTCCTAAAACAAGATATGGTCTTGAAAAAGAAACTATTGCTCTTTGTCATCAAATAAGAACGATAGACAAAAAAAGATTATCAAAACATTATGGCCATTTGTCTGAGAAATCGCTTCAGAAAGAGATTGTTGAAGCACTTAAATTCCAATTGGGGATCGACTAAATGACTGCTGATGGCGTCTAGCGTCGGCTTATGATCTGACATAAAGTGCTGAGTTTGCGCCGCCGGCATACATGAACCGGCATTCCATTTCCATAAATGGGAAAAATGTAGAAATAACCCGTGAAACCCTTTGCCTTTCATTGGGTAATTTTTCATGCTTTTGATGAATCCCTGCATTCCTTACCGTGGATTTAATTTCAGGCAGAGTTGCCAGCCGGAATAAAAAAATTAAATTTGGTGTAGGGAAAACCCCGACTTGTTCGTATTATGCATAAGCGTATAACTGAAACAGAACTTAAAAAACTGATTGTCTGCATAGCTGTAAGAATTTTGTAATACTGAACCAAATATTAAAAAAATGAGAAAGAACAAAACCCTGGACTGGGCATTGGCAGGTATCACCGGACTGGCTATGCTGCCTTCCGCATGCACCCCATCAGTTGAGGATCAGAATGCCGGTCGTCCCAACATCGTCTGGATCGTTTGCGAAGACATGAATCCCATTCTGGGTTGCTACGGCGACAAACTGGCGAAAACCCCGAACATCGACAAACTGGCTGAAACCGGCATCGTTTTCAGGCAGGCCTATGCCAGTGCCCCCATCTGTGCACCGGCCCGGTCGTGCCTCATCACGGGCGTTTATCCCACCTCACTGGGAACACCACATCTGCGCCAGGAACAGACCATTCCGCAATGGATGAAAACCTTTCCCCAATACCTGAGTGAAACAGGCTATTTCACCACCAACCAGAACAAAACCGACTTCAATTTCAGTCCGCAGGGAG
>CAYMXK010000221.1:1443-7845 GCA_964393915.1 uncultured Prolixibacteraceae bacterium | reverse complement strand
TATTTTACGGCTGTTGCAGTGTTTATTTTGACCTTGGCAACTCTTGGGTGTCAACCTGAAAAACAACAGCTGCCTGCCCTGATTCCTTTACCACAGCAAATTGAGTGGAACGGACAAAAATTCAACCTGGCCGACAGCAGTACCCGATTGGTACAACGACTAGTGCCGAATATAGCTGGCGTTTTATTAAACCATCATGAGGCTTACATGCTTGAGATAACTAACGATTCGCTTATACTTTCGGCCATTACCCCAACCGGGCTGTACCGTGGTTTGCAAACCGTAAGGCAGTTAACCGCAGTTGAAAAAGGCAAACGTATGGTTGCCGGTTGCAGCATTACCGATTGGCCGGCTTTCCGTATCCGTGGATTTATGCAGGATGTGGGCCGCAATTTTCAGCCTATGGACATGCTGAAAGAGCAGATTGACGTGCTGGCCAAATACAAAATGAACGTTTTTCACTTTCACGTAACCGAAGATCCGGGCTGGCGCCTCGAAAGCAAACTATATCCGCAGCTTAATGAGCCGGCAACAATGAGCCGATGGCCCGGCAATTACTATACGCAGGACGATTTCATGGAACTGGTGGCTTATTGCAACGAACGCCATATCACCCTTATTCCCGAATTTGATGTCCCCGGCCACAGCACTGCTTTTCGCAAGGCTTTGGGGTTTGATACCATGAGCGATGCACGGGTACAGCCGGTATTGATCGACCTGATTGACGAACTTTGCAGTCTGGCCTCAACCGACATAATGCCTTATATCCATATTGGCACCGACGAGGTTTGGCACAGTTACGAAGAGCCCTCACCAACCCTTTTACCAGCATTGGTTGACCGGATTACCAACCACCACGGCCGCGAGGTTATTGTGTGGCGGCCAGGACAAGCTATTGCCGGCGATTCGGTTTCAATTAAGCAACTCTGGTCATCAGGCGGGCAACCCAAACCGGGACACCGCTACCTTGACTCGCGCCTCAATTATCTGAACCACCTCGATCCGCTGTCTGGAATTCCGCAGCTGTATTTCGAACGCATCAACGATGCTCCCCACGGCGATTCACTTCGTATGGGCGGCATTCTTTGCAACTGGAACGACAACCTGGTGACCAATGAGTATGATGCAATATTGCACAATCCGGTTTACCCAGGCATTTTAACCTACAGCGAAACTTCGTGGACAGGCCAGTCTATAGATTTTGACGAGGAATATCTGGCCAAATTTCCATCTAAGGACGATGAGGCCTTTGCCAAGTACCTCGATTTTGAGGAACGGCTTATCAGGCACCGTGATTTGTACTTCAACGACAAACCATTTCCGTACGTAAAACAAACCGGCATGGAGTGGAGCATTGCCGGGCCTTTCAACCACAACGGCGATCTAAACAGCAGTTTTCCACTTGAGGAATCCATAAAGACCGAGTACATCATCGATTCGGAATCATATGAATGGTCGGAACCGATAATTGGTGGAACGGTGCATCTTACCCACTTTTTCGGATATCCGTCGTATTTTCCGAAACAGGAGGGAACCTATTATGCCTACACCCGCATCTGGTCGCCCAAAAAGCAAACCCTTGATGCCTGGATAAGTTTCCACGACTGGTCGAGGTCGGGCGGACGGCGCGGAGGGCCTTTTCCCGAACAGGGCCAGTGGCACAATACCAATCCCAAAGTCTGGGTAAACGGCGAGGCAATTGAGCCTCCGGTGTGGAAAAAGCCAGGGGTGGAAGTGAGATCAGACGAAATACCTTTCAGCGATGAAAATTACTTCTTCCGCGAACCCTCCAAAATCAATCTGGAGAAAGGTTGGAACGAAGTGTTGCTGAAAATCCCAGTGCAGGAACGCACCTGGAAAAGAATGTTCACCTTTGTTCCGGTTGATATTTCCGCCGGAAATGCGAGAGAGGTTGAAGGGCTTCGATTTTCGGCACAAATAGATAAAAAGTAAAATTCTTGAAGGAATGAAAAACAGGTTTCTGCCTTTGTTGATGGTGCTGCTGCTGTATGCGGGTTTTCTGCATGGGGTTGCGGCAAATCTATATGTTGCTGAAACCTCAGATACAGTAAAAGTGGCCTGTGTGGGCAATTCTGTTACCCGGGGCTACGGCCTTGTCAATCCGGTCAAAGATTCGTATCCCTCTCAACTACAGAAATTATTGGGCAGTGTTTATCAGGTAGGCAATTTCGGTCACAGCGGAGCCACGCTACTTAGTAAAGGTCACCGGCCCTACGAACAAACACCCGATTACAATCAGGTTCTTGAATTCAATGCCGACATCATTGTCATCCACCTGGGACTGAATGATACCGATCCGCGCAACTGGCCCAATTACCGCGACGAGTTTGTTGCCGATTATATGCGACTGATTGAATCGTTCAAGCAAGGGTCGGAAAGCACCCCACAAATGTTCATTTGCCGGATGACCCCAATATTCAATGCACATCCCCGGTTTAAATCGGGTACACGAGATTGGTTTTGGGAGATTCAGGAGGCCATTCAACAGGTTGCTGATAATACTGGTGCCCGGTTGATTGACTTGCACACTCCACTATACAGCCACCCCGATCTGTTTAAGGATGCCCTCCACCCCGACGAAGAAGGTGCGGGAATTATCGCCCAAAATGTTTATGAATCTATTACCGGTGATTTTGGTGGTTTGCAGCTGGCTTCCATTTTTATGAACAATATGGTATTGCAGCAAAACAGACCCATTCCTGGGCAGGAAAACTTCAGAACCACCTATTACGAGCAGCGTCGGACTTTGTTCGAGAGCTTGCCCAACACGCGCAATGAAATTGTTTTTTTGGGCAACAATATTACCGATGATGGCGAGTGGACCGGACACATGGATCCGGCATTTACCAACGACGGGCTGCACCATACCGGCCCGGGTTACCTGAAGGGGGCAGAGATATTAAACCTTTCTTATAGCTTAAAACTGTTAAAATGAAAAATACAATTATGCAACGATTTGAAGGATTAATTGCAGCTCCCTTTACTCCGATGAGCGACAGAGATGTAATAATGTATGACCAGATTGATGAGTATCATACATATCTGGTAAAGAACCGGATAGTTGGCGCTTTTATCAACGGATCGACCGGCGAAACCGCTTCTCTTACCCAAAAAGAGAAAATGAAAGTTACCGAAGCCTGGGTAAAAGCTGCTATAGGAAGCCAGTTTAAAATCATAAACCTGGTGGGTGGCACGTCCTACCTGGAGTGTATCGAAAATGCACAGCACAGTGCAGCCGTCGGTGTTGATGCGATTGCCATAGTGGCACCATATTACTTCAAACCGGCCGGAGCAAAACAACTGGCCGAATTCTGTGCTGTAATTGCTGAAAAAGTTCCGCAAATACCGGTCTATTTTTATAATATTCCAGTATTAAGTGGGGTGAATATTCCTATGCTGGATTTCCTCAAAGAAGCTAACCCCATTATACCCAATCTGGCCGGGGTGAAATATACCCACGAAAACTTCATGGATTTTCTAAGTTGCGTAAACTTTGACGGTGGTAAATATCAGATACTTGGCGGTTACGATGAGGTTCTGCTGCCAGCACTTTCTGTGGGCTGTAAAAGCGCAGTCGGAAGTACCTTCAATTACGCTGCCCCTCTTTATTATGAAATAATTGATTCATTCAACCGGGGCGACATGGATACTGCCCGCAGCCTGCAGCAAAAAGCCATTGATATGATCAGGTTGCTTGGTAAGTATGGTGGAATAGCCACAGGAAAAGCTTTTATGCGGTATATCGGGTTCGATTTTGGCGGGTTCAGGTTGCCTGTTAAAGATTTCGACTCCTCTTTATATGATGCCTTCGTTTCAGATGTTAAAGCCCTCGGTATGGAAGAGTGGTTCTCAAAATATGCTTAATAAACCAGAGCTCATAAGCCGGATCTAAAAATTCCAGCTTTGAGTTCCGGATATCAATAAGTTCTTTCTCATACAATACTCTTTTCTGTTTACTTACATTGGCAGAAGTCCCTAACCGAAATTTATTCAGAATGCCGGGGTTACTGTAACCTTCAGTAATTCCGGAGGCAATTGCTTTTAAAAGATTTAGCTGGGTTTCACTCAATATTTCGGACTCCAGTTGATAAAGGCTGGCGTTTTGTGCCAGTAAATCATCAATCGCGAGTGCAATGGTCTCATCACTGACTGATTCAGCAGTGCGAAGCCAGGTCAGGTGAGATAATTGTTGTACATAGTAAGAATGGGCTTTTACTGACCTGGTAATGATTTTAGCCTGATCTTCGGTTATCTTCTTCCCGGTTGATTGAAATCTTTCCGTAATAAATGATATCCAATGCGATTCAGTTATTTTTTCAAGATTGATGATCTCGCCAAATTTATAGAATGGCTTCGACTGTTTCTCGAATAAGGTTGACATCATGTGCTTTTTACTGCCATAAATACAATAAGTAACCGACTGATGATTCTGCCATGCTGTACGGAGACGCTTGTGGAAAAGACCCGATTCAGTATAATTGGCCGTGTTTTGAAATTCATCGATACAGATAATGAGGTTTATCTTCTTGTCTATAGCGATTTTCTCAGGTAAATCAAGCACTTCTCGGTAATTCTTTTCAATCGACTCTATGTCAAAGGTCAATTCAAATGTACTGAATGGATCAGTTCCGAACGAAATTTTTGGTGACAGCCTGCTTATAAACCTGCGTATGTTTTCTAGCCAGGTTTCAACTTTTCCGGAAGTGTTTTTGATTACTTCTGTAGCCAATAAGGTATAAAAGTCCTGTGGATCACGTATGCCAAAAGCATCCATTTGAATAACAATGGTTTTTTCACTCGCAATCATGTCGCAGGCTTTTTTTACAAGCGATGATTTGCCCCAACGGCGTGGTGATATCAGCACCGTATTTACCTTGTTCTGAAAATTAGAAACCAGATGTTTCGTTTCGGCTTCTCTGTTTGTGAATTTTTCGCCTACAGCTTTTCTGCCAAAAACAAAAGGACTTTCAGGAATATCCATGGTGTTTTTATTACAAAAATACGAAAATATTTCATACTAACCATTCGGTTAGCAACCATTCGGTTAGCAACCATTCGGTTAGCAAAATAAAAAAACTTAAAACACTGAATTATAAATGTTTGAAAAATCATTATTTTGAAATTCGTTGAATAATGGAGACAAAAAAACTGGCTCAGCAATACAAATCAGAACTGCTGAACAAGGTAATTCCCTTCTGGATGGACCATTCGAAAGATGAGGATCATGGTGGTTATTTCACATGTCTTGACCGCCGGGGAAATGTATATGATACCGATAAATTTATCTGGCTGCAGGGCCGCGAAGTATGGATGTTTTCCACTCTTTACAACAGGGTGGAGCAACGTCCTGAGTGGCTGGAGATGGCTCTGCACGGAGCAGGGTTCCTGCAGAAATATGGTCACGACGGAAATCTGAACTGGTACTTTTCCCTCACTCGCGAGGGAAAACCGCTGATTGAACCGTACAACATCTTTTCCGATTGTTTTGCCACTATGGCATTCGGACAGCTCTACAAAGCCACCGGAAAGGAAGAATACGGCGCCATCGCGAAAAATACGTTCCAGAATATCCTCAAAAGAAGCAGTAATCCCAAGGGCCGGTTTACCAAAGCCACACCCGGTACCCGTCCGTTAAAAGGCTTCTCGCTTCCCATGATCCTCTGTAACCTGTCACTCGAGATAGAGCATCTTCTGACCCATGAGCTGGTGGATGAGACCATCCACAATGTACTGAATGAGGTGATGGAAGTTTTCTACCAGAAGGATTCAGGACTGATCCTGGAAAATGTAAAGCCCGACGGTAGTTTTTCCGATTCATTCGAAGGTCGTTTACTTAATCCGGGACATGCCATCGAAGCCATGTGGTTTATCATGGACCTTTCTGTGCGGCTGAACAAGCCTGAACTGGCAACCCGGGCAACAGACATACTTTTGCGGACTTTAAAATACGGCTGGGATCAGGAGTATGGCGGCATCTTCTATTTCATGGATATCAAGGGGTATCCGCCACAGCAACTCGAATGGGACCAGAAACTCTGGTGGGTACATATTGAAACCCTTATCAGCCTGATCAAGGGCTATGCCCTGACCGGAAATCCTGAATGCCTGAAATGGTTCGAAACCGTCCATGATTACACCTGGTCGCATTTTGCCGACCCGGAATATGGAGAGTGGTACGGCTACCTGAACCGCCGCGGCGAAGTGCTGCTTCCACTGAAAGGCGGCAAATGGAAAGGATGCTTCCATGTACCACGCGGCCTCCTCCAGGTTTGGAAGACACTGGAAACATTAAAAGGCGCGTAATGCCAATATTAAGGTAGAGCAACAAGTGAAAAACAGGTAATGAAATCAGGAGGCGCATAGCGCCGGCAGTATGGTAGA
>CAYMXK010000221.1:0-1343 GCA_964393915.1 uncultured Prolixibacteraceae bacterium | reverse complement strand
TGCCGGCGACCGGATTAACCAGCTTCATCAGCGCAACATTGGCAGTTTGGCCAACACCGAAGGGTTAGCTGCTGCAGAAGGGGTGGCAGGAGCATTTGCCGGGATTCATAACAACGCACTTATAGTAGCCGGAGGTACAGCATTTCCTGAAGGAAAACCCTGGCAAGGCGGAACCAAACATTTTTCTGATGATATCCTGGTCTTCCAGCGCAACACTGACGGAACACTCCAACACGCTGAAATATCCAATAAACTTACTGTCGCCATCGGTGAAGGTGCATCTGTATCTGTACCTCAGGGAGTGGTTTGCATCGGAGGCCTGACTCTCAAAGGAATTAGCAATCAAGCCTTTATGTTAACCTTTTTACAGGGCAGTGTTACCGTAACCGAAATGCCGGCATTGCCTGTGCCAATAAAAAGTCCGGCGGCAGCAGCCATTGGCTCAGTAGTATATGTTGTTGGAGGTGAAAATAGCGAGGGAGCTTCAAAGCATTTTCTGATGCTCGACCTTAACAGGATCTCTGAAGGGTGGAAAGTTTTACCCGAATTCCCTGTACCGGTATCGGGGGCCATGGCAGCGGCACAGATGGACGGTGAAGAAATCAGCCTTCATGTATTTGGAGGCCGTGCCCGGTTGCCGGGTGAAGCTACAACCACTTTTTACCCGCATGTTTTCCGCTACAGGCCATCATTGGGTTATTGGGAAAAACGGCAGGATATACATCTCACAAATAATCAGCCTGTTCCATTGGCTGTGAGCGCAGTTGCACCGGTGGGCGCATCACACATTGTAATAACTGGTGGCGACAACGGGACAGTTTTCAACCAGGTTGAGATGGCAATCAATACCATGCAGAAAGGTGATACCGCAGCAACATACACCCGCGATTCTCTTTGGATCAATCACTCCGGATTCAACAACAAAATACTGGTTTACAACACCGTAACCGATGTGTGGTTTGACGAAGGCAACTGGGAGGGGATCCCTGTTGCAGTTGTACCGGCAGTAAACTGGGGAGGCAATATAATTATACCGGGCGGTGAAATCCGGCCTGCCACCCGCACCCCCGACATTCATCAGATCAGTTTCTCCGTGAAACCGGTTTTTGGTTGGCTCAACTACCTTGTTCTCGGACTCTACTTCGTGAGCATGCTTATGCTTGGCTTCTTTTTTATGAAAAAAGAGGGCGATACCGACGACTTTTTCAAAGCCGGCGGACGAATTCCCTGGTGGGCTGCGGGTATAAGTATTTTCGCCACTACCCTGAGCGCCATTACTTTCATTGCAATTCCGGCCAAATCTTATGCCGCCGACTGGCGCATGTTCATGTTCAACATGGCCA
>CAYMXK010000220.1:0-7864 GCA_964393915.1 uncultured Prolixibacteraceae bacterium | reverse complement strand
AAAAATCTCGTTCATCACCTGAAACCTGAGCTCAGTGGCTTTTTCGTTGTGGGTGATTACGGGAAATTTAATGTTTTCGAGGTCGTCAATATCGCGTATCTGAATATTGAAATGTCTGGAAACGATATCGCTTTTTGAATCAGTTATGGCCAGGTCTACATCTTCGATAATTCCGAAATCGGTGCTGTGAATGGAGAGCGGGCAGTCGAGCCAGGGGTTGATTACCATATCTCCCGGCATGTGTTTCCACTGGTAGATTGTTTTCCGCATCAACTCTTCCTGCGACCGGGCCCATGCATTTTTGCACCCCAGGGTCAGTTCGTCGTTGTAATTCATCTCCTGCCACGGAATCTCATTGATCCAAACCATGGGGCGTTCCGATTTCAGGTCGTTTAGCTTTTGCCAAAGCCTGGCTTTTTCATTGTGAACCGGCAGGGCCGCTATGGATGCCCACTCTTCGGCCAGTTTCTTCAATATGCCGGTTTCATGGGGTTCTAATTTTATCTCTTCGGCTACCTCGGGAGGTGTTTTATGACTCGGATCGTGCAGCATATGTTTTTAGTTTTTCGGTGTTCTATTCAGCAAAAGGTTAAATCCAAAACCATACATTGAAGTTAAAAGCAGGGGAATAATAACCACTAACAAGGATGTCTGCAAGCTAAAGCTGTCGGCTACGATGCCAAAAATTAGCGGGACAAAGAAGCCTCCCGAAATTCCCATTATCAGCAAAGAGGAGGCTTGGTAGGTGTATTTCCCAAGGTTGGTGGTGGCCAATGAAAAAATGGATGCGAACATCACCGAAATGAAAAATCCGGTGGCTGTGATGCTGTAAATCCCAATCCGCCCTCCTGCCATCATCGAAGTTAAGACCAGCAGCGCCGCCACGAGGGCAAAAATGCCAAGGATCAGATCGGGTTTTATTTTCGTCATTACCAAAGCGCCAAGCAAACGTCCGGCCATTAAACCGTAAAAAATAATTGCCGAAAATTTTACAGCTTCGGCAGTTGATATACCTCCGATTTCTTTAAAATAAGGCGTCATCAGCTGGTAGAGAATGGCTTCAGCGCCCATGTAAACAAACATGATGATAAAACCCACCAGGAAATGAGGGTATCTGAATACCCCTGCCCTGCCGGAGCGAACTTCCTCCTGTGATTTCGGCTCATCGCTGCTTTCAGGCATTCCTGCATAGCGTACCATTACTGCCAGCAACAGAAAAACGGTGGCAAGAATAAAATAGAACCATTTGATGCCGTTAAAAATGTTATTACCAAACAGCTCAAGGATAAACCAGCCTCCCAGCGGAGCCGTTAAGGCTGCTCCAATAGCTCCAATGCCCTGGGCAAAATTGATACGTGCAGCCCGGTTTTTGATCCGGCCTAAATTTCCGATATAGGGATTGCAGACGGTTTGTAGTATTGTAATTCCGGAAAACAGAACGAACAATCCAGCCAGAAATAGGGTATAACTCATTAAAAATGAAGCAGGGATAAAAATCAGCAGCCCTATGCCCGTAATAATTGATCCGAGCGAAATTGAATTTTGTGTGCCGATCCTGCCAATGATTACCTTCGACGGATAGGCCATCACAAAAAAAGCAAGAAAGGAGAGGGAAGTACCCAGCGAGGTTTCAGTGTTCGACAAATTGAACTCCTCCTTGAAAAATGCGGCAAGCACATTAAACAGGTTCCAGATAAATCCCCAGGCAAAAAAGAGTGTATAGACCAGGAGCAATGGGAATGTTGGTATTGCTTTCGATGCTGTTTTATCCATGGTTTGTTTCATTGACCTCTAAAACAATTATAGGCGTTTATTCTGATAAAATTGTTGAGTCTACTCCGGAAAGACTTTTTCTGCCATGATGATTTTGTAGCCACGAAGCCACGAAGGCACAAAGGAACACCAAGCGTATTTTTGTGGTACCTGGTGAAGCCTTAGTGGCAGGAAAAGATAATGTAGCCTGGAATTTACTCAATTGATTCTTCGTATTCGCCCAGTTGGAGGGGATATTTGCCATATTCCCTGACCAGTTTCACGATATAATCATAAGTTTCGCCGGAAACATCACTGCTGACTGAATGGTCGGACTGAAATATGAAACCACCTCCCCTGGCTGCATTTAGTTTTCGAAGCACCTCCTTTTTAATCAGCTCTTTATCACCGGTTTCCCACACCTGTACATTGCTGTTGCCACAATACCCGATTTTATCCCCGAACTTTCTTTTCAGTTCAACGGCATCCATTTGTGCTTTTGCCTCCAGTGGGTTGTAAGCGTCGAGCCCCATTTCGATGAAGTCTTCAAAAATGAGCTCCACATTTCCGCAGCCGTGGTAAATAACCGGAAGATTGTGTTTGTGGCACTCGTCGATCATTGCTTTTACCCAGGGTTTGAAATATTGACGCCAGTAATCAGGATCGAACAGCATCGTCTGGGTATATGCCACATCTCCCCAGATAACCATTCCGTCGATCATGCCGTTTGCCGCTTTGATTTGCGCTTTCATGCAGTCGAGGTAAAACTGTCCGATGCGGTTAATCTGTTCCCCAAAGCGGTCGGGGTACATTCCCATCCAGAAGAGGGCATTGTGCTGGCCGATCATCCTCGTGAGACATTCGGAACATTCGATTATGCTTCCGTAAACCGGAAAATCGGGACGGAGTTTCTCTATTGTTTCCACCCATGGCGGAGAGTTCCTTGCAAAGCCATCGCCCACTCCGGCAATCTGGTTGTCGCCGGCCTCATAATAACGCCTTCTGTCGTTGGGATCGTCAAATTCGAAAGCTTCCAGTTTTTCGATAGTATCCACATCCCACGAAAGAAATTCAGGCATGGGGAAATCAAACTTCTTTCTCATGGTTGTCCGGAACCCCGTGGTCACCACAACTTCGGTTTCGTCCTCCTTAATTGTTTCAAACGGCTGAATCTTAGGGTCCATATTGGGAAATGTCACCATCCAGTCGAGGTCATAATACGTGTATGGACTGGCATCTTCAGGAAGGTTCAATTCTTCTCTCCAACGTTTTATGAAACTTCCCCAAAAGAAATCGCTGATCGGCACCCTGTCAGGTTCCTCATGCCTGAGGGCTTTGTTCATCCTTTCGAGTTTTTGCAGACAGTTTTTTGATCTTTCCATAACAAATCGTTTACTGAGTTACCGAATTTAAGGATGGCATAAATTTAGAATTTTTATGCGATCATAAATTGGTTATTTTTTGTTTTTCGCCTGCCTGCAAGGTCAAAGGCAATGTTTTATCCTTGTAACGCAAACTAAAATTGCCTTTTCCGGATGCTGTGATGGTTGCTGAAACAATTTCGCCGTTTTGCCATTCCATATCCACCTCGCATCCACCCCTGGTGCGCAGGCCTTTTACACTTCCTGACGGCCAGGATGATGGAATTGCAGGCAGCAGATGAATGATGTGATTCCCATTGCCGTCATTCATATGGCTTTGGATCAGCATCTCTGCAATGACCGATGTTGCACCGAAGTTGGCATCAATCTGAAAAATATTGCCGGCATTCAGCAAAGTGCCACTTCTTGAATTAAGCAGGGTCTGCACACCTTCGAATGCCTTCTCTCCATCGAGAAACCAGGCATACATAATCGATGAGTGTGCTCCGCTCCAACCTCCGCCTTTGCCCTGGCCGCTTTCAATCCTATGGTCTAGGTTCCTGCGCGCCGCATCAAAAAGTTCAGGAGTATCGGAGGTTATATCGGCAAACGGATGGAAACAGAGCAGGTGGGACAGGTGCCTGTGCCCCGGTTCTGCCTCCTCAAAATTATTCTGCCATTCCAGTAAACGGCCGTTTTCATCAATAGGGAAACCTGGCAGCCTTCCCTGAGTTTTTGCTATTCTTTCTACAACCGCATCGCTTACCCCAAGAATCTCTGCTGACGCTGAGGTTGCCGTAAATACTGCCCTGATAACCGACAAATGGTAGGTCGAAGTGGCCGTTATGCGTATATTTCTGCCTGTTTCCGGATCAATAAAGGCGTTCTCGGGCGATGCCGAAGGAACAAAATGGAGCAGCCCGTCGGGGCCTTCCACCAACACATCGAGGATAAATTCACTGGCTCCTTTGAGCAGTGGGAAAAGCCTCTCTTTCAGGAAAACCTCGTCGCCCGAAAATTCATAATGGTCCCAGAGGTTCATAACCATCCAGGCACCGGCCAGCGGGTCAAGGACTCCGTTGATGAATTGCGATTCAGGGGTGGAGGCTGAGGGTGTTACCCTTCCGAAAGGGTTGCTTGCCAGGCAGCTGAACCACCCTGAAGCCCCGTACATATCTTTGGCAAAAGGTCTGCTGATCTCTGCAATCTGCTCAAGCCAGTCAGTTAACGGCTCCACCGTCTCGGTTAAATTGGTCACATCAGCCGGCCAGTAGTTCATCTGGAGGTTTACATTCAGGTGGTAGTCGGCTTCCCAGGGCGCCCATAACTCTTTGCTCCATTTTCCCTGCAGGTTGGCAGGCAGGATGGCAGGACCCCTTGAACTTCCCATAAGCAGATAACGCCCAAACTGAAAATACTTGGCCACCAGATCATTGTCGGGTTGCCCGGCCTGAAATGCTTCCAGCCTTTTGTCCAATGGGAGGGTGTCGTTTGCTGACTGGCCAAAGTCAATGCGAACACGGTTGAACATTGCACTGTGTTCTTCCACATGTGCAGACATTAAATTCTTCCAGGTTTTCTGATTTGCCTTTTGCAATATTTCGTCCGCCTTCTTCCCCGGATCTATTGAAGCATCGAAATTGAGCATCGACAGGTTGTAATCGGTGGCAGCGGTAAAGAGAAGTACGATTTCATCGGCCCCTTCAAAATTCAACATACCGTTGGAGGCTGTAACCTTCCCTCCTGTTTGATTTGCTGCCAGCCTTCCGGCAAAACGCATGTGCTTGCCGCCGGGACCAGAGCCACCGGCGTTGTCATCATAGGCGTCGGGTGCTTCGATGTCGTGGATTTGTCCGTCAATTTTCATCGTTCCGTCACCGGATAAGGTTACCTCCGCATCTTTATGCCGCTTCAGCATCACACTGCAGTTTATCTTCCCTTTGTCGGGGGAGAATATCCTGATTGCAATCACATCATCAGGAGCAGAAATGAACGATTCGCGTACAATTTCAGAACCATTGCTGCTGTATGCCACCCGGCAGATTCCGGTGGAGAGGTCCAGCTCCCTCCTGTAGGCCGAAACCGGTTCCTGGTTCCCGAAATCTATCAGTAAGTCAGCAAACGGTTCAAATGACCTGAACGAAGTAGGCCTGGCTGTCAGGTTTTCGACTCCGTAATCGTGTGCTTTGGCATATTCGCCATCAAAAACCATTTTCTGAATGACCTTCAGATGTTCATTGTAGTTTTCGGCATAGGGATTAATCTGGCTTCCGGCCCAGAGGCTCTCCTCGTTGATCTGGAATGTCTCAGTGCCGGTACCGCCAAAGCACATGGCAGCAAGCCGGCCGTTGCCAAGAGGAAAAGCCTCTCCCCAACGTTCTGCAGGTTGGTCATACCAGATCACCTCGCCCTTGTCGGCAGGTTGGGTACAGGAAAAAGCTAACAGCAATACGATCAGGAGGGTTGTCAGGTTATTCATGTTCTTTTTCATGGGTATGGTTTTTAGTATTTATTTTTAAATGAGTTTTTAAATAAGTAATTACAATTAAGGTTGTTGTCATCGTTTTTTATTCAATTCAAAACGGACTTTATCAATTTCATCTTTTCGGCTTATTGCAAAATGCATCTAATAGTCAGCGTTTTGCGCATTTATTTTCTTTCAGATAGTTTTCCCTGTCGCTGTTAATAGGTTTTGCTCCATTGCTCTTCGGTCAGCTGATAAACAGAAGAAAAACCAACGCCATGGATTCGTTCAGGCAAACCTGTAAAGAATGATATGCGGCTGGGGGCACAAACTGGTGACGCTATGTAGGTGTTACTGAACCGCACACCTTCGTTGATAAGTTTATCGGTGTTGGGGGTTTGTATGTATGGATGCCCCATCGCCCCAAAAGTGTTGTCTCTCTGGTCATCAGTAAGCAAAAAGATGATATTGGGCCTTGAAGGGCTTTCCCCGGCTATGCATTCATTTGTACAGAGCGCCATACTAACTGGTAGTGACAGGGCAAATGCTTTGTAAATGCTATGAGAATAATTATTCATAAATAACTGATAATATCTTTCTTCCTTGACACAGGAGTAACTTCTAACCTTACAATCTCTCCCTCTTTCAGGCTGCACTCCACAACGGTATTACCCGGGGCATGCATTTTAAAATCCACATCCCAATCTTTTGGCAAGGCCGGGAACAGCACAATATTGTCGCCGATGGTTTGCATCAGCATCTCCTGGAGGCCAATCATTCCTGATCCTCCCCAGTTATGATCGGGCACCCAGTCGTGGCCAGGCCCCCAGAATGTCGGGAACCGGCGGGGACTGTCCTGCAGTTTCCGGGTATTGTAATCGGCAGCTTCCACGGCCATTCCCATTCTTGCAAACTGGATTCCGTCCTGGTGCCAGCTCTGAATGGTTCCCTTACGGAACGCAGGTGCTACCTGATAAGCATTTTTAAAAAGTTGAATCTCCTCGTCTCCCAACTGAAACTGGTTGAAGGGGAAAAGAGGATAAAACTGGGGTAATTCCTGGTTCGACTCCCTGATCCAGCTTTCAGCGGGTTTAATCACCGAAAGCCCGTCAATCTCATCGAAAGCATAATCGGGAACGCGATCCAGAAATTCCCGGTAGTATCTCTTTTTTTCAGCGGAGAAATATTTTTCATCCAGTTCAAGTATGCTTTTCAAACAGGCCTGAAGTCCGGAAAGTACATCGGTAGGATTTTTTGCCCCGCGGTATGATTCACACGCAGTGGACGGGAAAATCACCAGTTTGCCATTTTCGTCCACCTGATTTCCGTCGCGCATTATCTGGCGTGCCCGGTAATGTTCGTCAAAAAAGATCAGCGATTGTTCGATAAAAGGCAAATATTGGGTAATGTCATTGCCGGTAAACCGATGGTACTCCAAAATCATGTAAGCGTGTTCAATTTGCGATTCCCAGTGATAGGCGATCGAACCATTGGCCATAACACCTTTTTCCACCGGATCGTTAAAAGCTGTAGCTGCATTTGCCCGCGGGTCGCCAAAGGGTATTTCTTCACCGCGTATCCTGTAATTGTGCTCATTCTGCCATCCCCAGCCATCGCCAAAGGCCACTCCGGGCACACTGGTGTATTCGCAATACACTGCTCCGGGATGGCCAAAGTGCTTTTTAACTCTCGCAGTTGCTCCTGGAAGTCCTTTCCGGTATAATTCGAACTGGGGCAGGATGGCATCAAAGTCGCCCGATTTCAGCATGGGCCAATAGAGCAACCTTTGATTCTGGGCCGTAAAAACCGAACCGCCCCATTGTCGCCAGTCCGGACCGTGGCCTTTTTTTTCATCAACCAGAACCGGATCGTATATTAAGCTTCCACCGTTGAATTTGGTAGGGTACTCCCCAAAAACATTGCCTCCGAGCTGGTACCGGAACAGCTGGTAATTGCGGCTCATTTGCCAAACCGGATTGTCAGGACCGGGATTTTCGGGCTGAACAAAAATATAGCTCCGGTTCCAGAAATCGTTCCACCAGGAAACCGTTTTTTCAAAGTTTTTTATCCTTTCCCCCGACGTTTCAACCGTTTTGAAAAGATTATTTTTCCACTGCTCAACGGTTTCTGCTTGTTCGATATGGGTTGCGACAATAATCTGATGCGTCTTTTTTGCCGTTTCACTTTTCACTTTCCATGACTTATAGGGAGCGATCTGGTAGGTACCTTCCCCGGTTCCATCAGCAATAAATCCGGTTCCAAATAAAAGCCCTCCAAAAGTCCTGTT
>CAYMXK010000219.1:1611-7930 GCA_964393915.1 uncultured Prolixibacteraceae bacterium | reverse complement strand
CCGCAGCCTGTAAGCGCTCTTTTGAAAAGTGAGCTCAATGTTTCAACTCTTTTAACAGGGTTTCAGCCAGTTCTGTCTCCTCATCCGGAACAAGTACCTTTATGCTTCCAAATACCTTATACATTGAATCATGCTGATTCAACACCACTACCTTTATCCCATTGTCCTCAAGAATATCTTTGGCTATGGCAGCCTGATACTCCTGATCGGTAACGAACACTTCTTTCCAACCTTTTTCCATGTTTTCATAATTTCTGGTAAAATTCCTGTCTGGTTATCAGTACATGAAGCGCCTTTGGTCCATGTGCCCCTAAGATAAGTGTTTTTTCAATATCGGCTGTACGACTAGGTCCGGTAATTATCGAAATGAAGGAAGGAAGGCTTTTTTCGTAACGCGCCAGCAAGGATTGCAACGCATCGTCTGCGGTGGGATTAATCTGTGATTCTGAAGCAATTACCACATGAACCGGCCCATAAACATAAGCCTGACGGCTCAGGGTTTGCTCAGAGCTTACCAGGACACTTCCCGTATCGGCCACCAGCGCCTCACAGCCGGTAATCACCACTTCGGTGGCAGGAGAGAGGCTAACTTCAAATAAATGAGGGGGTATGTGGGATTTAATTAGGGTAGAGATCATCGCATCCGGACAAAAAATATGGTTCCATCCATTTTGGCTGATCAGTGTGGAAATATTTTCCAGCAGTTCCTGATTGGTAGAGCAAATTGCGGCCTCACCACTTACATTCTCAAGATTGGCAACAAAAGCTTCTGGTAGCGGCAGATCAGAAACTTTAACTAACGAACCGGCAGGCCGTTCCGGAATAGGAACATGCCTGCCGGCTGACGCCTTCCTAAGGCGCTCTATAATTATATCCCTTGCTTTATCCTGATCAGGATGGTTGTTTTGCTGCATCTTCGATTTCAGGCGAAATATCTTCAGGTTTTTGGTTATTGTTTTCCAAATGTGGTTTTTCCCATGGGCGTTTCCCGAAGATATGCTCCAGATCTTCAGAGAAAATAACTTCTCTTTCGAGCAATAATTCGGCGAGTTTTTTGTGCCCCCCTGAATTTTTTCGCAAAGTTGCAAGCGCCCTCTGGTATTGCTGGTCAATAATCAGCTTGGATTCTGAATCGATAAGCTCGGCTGTTTTTTCGCTGTAAGGCTTCGTAAAAGAATAGTCGCTTTGGCCCGTGGAGTCGTAATAACTAACTGTGCCCACTTTTTCGCTCATACCGAAAATGCTTACCATTGCATATGCCTGCTTGGTTACCCGTTCCAGGTCATTCTGAGCCCCGGAGGAAACTTTTCCGAAGACCATTTCTTCGGCAGCGCGACCGCCCAAAGTCGAGCACATCTCGTCAAGCAACTGCTCCTTAGTGGTGATCGAACGTTCTTCGGGAAGATACCAGGCCGCACCAAGGGCCTTTCCACGCGGCACAATGGTCACTTTCACCAGCGGATGGGCATGCTCAAGCAGCCAGCTGATGGTGGCATGTCCTGCTTCGTGGTAGGCGATGGTCTTTTTCTCATCCATCGAAATTATTTTATTCTTCTTTTCCAACCCCCCTATTATCCGGTCAACCGCATCAAGGAAATCCTGACGGTCAACGGCGTCATGGTTTTTACGGGCGGCAATCAGTGCCGATTCGTTACAAACATTGGCAATGTCGGCGCCTGAAAACCCGGGGGTTTGTTTGGCAAGGAACTCTACTTTTACATCCTCGCTCAGCTTTAAAGGCTTGAGATGCACCATGAATATTTCTTTGCGCTCATTAAGATCGGGCAGTTCCACATGGATTTGCCGGTCAAAACGTCCTGCACGCATTAGTGCGCGGTCGAGAATGTCGGCGCGGTTGGTTGCAGCCAGAACGATTACCCCGCTATTGGTATCGAAGCCATCCATTTCGGTCAGCAACTGGTTAAGGGTATTCTCCCTTTCATCGTTCGATCCCATGTTGGGATTCCGGCCACGCGCCCTTCCAATGGCATCAATCTCATCGATAAACACGATACAAGGTGATTTTTCCTTGGCCTGCTTAAAAAGATCACGCACACGCGAGGCGCCGACGCCCACAAACATCTCCACAAAATCGGACCCCGACATGGAAAAGAACGGCACATTGGCTTCGCCTGCCACCGCCTTGGCCAGCAAGGTCTTACCTGTTCCGGGAGGGCCTACTAGCAAGGCGCCTTTGGGTATCTTACCCCCAAGACGGGTAAACTTCCCGGGATTCCGGAGGAACTCAACAATCTCCACTACTTCCTGCTTGGCTTCCGATAGGCCTGCAACATCCTTGAAAGTGGTGCTTACTTTGGCATCTTTATCGAATACTTTGGCCTGAGATTTCCCCACGCTGAAAATGCCACCGGCACCTCCAGCTCCACCTTTGCTCATGCGCCTGAAAATCCAGAGCCAGAGAAGGATAATCAGCACAAACGGGCCAATGGTCCAAAGCAGCTCACCCATCCAGTTTCGCTCATTCCGGTATTCAGGTTCAATCCGTTGCGACTCCTCCATATTTTCCTGGGCTTCGGCAAGATTGCGCTCAAAGGTCTCTATCGAACCTATCACAAAATAAAAATGGGGTCCCACCTCTGCAGGCTTGGTAAAGGTCCCATCCATTTCTTTCTCATACTTGTTCACCCGGTCGGGTTTCAGGTAGATGTGTGCCTTTTCCTTGTTGATCACCACCATACGATCGATGTCGCTGCTGGCAAGCATGGTAGTCCTTACCTTGTTCCAGGTGGTTTCCACCGGACCTTTACTACCGGTGAGATAAAAATTCACTACAATAAAAAGTATGGCTATTACACCGTAAATCCAATAGGGATTAAACTTGGGTGGCTTACCACCGGTGGCTCCAAACGGGTTACCGGGATCAACCGTCTTTTTGTCTTTTATATTTTTATTCTTTTCTGTCATATCCTAAAAATAAACTATTCTTCTTCCAATTCAGTAACTTTCGCATCAGACCATAAACCCTCAAGATTGTAAAATGTTCTCGATTCTTCCTTGAAAACATGCACCATAATATCTCCATAATCCAGCAGAATCCAAATGGCGTTCCTGTATCCATCTTTGTGCCAGGTATTTTCACCTGTTATCTCCTTTACAGTTTGTTCTACCGACTGTGCAATGGCGTCGACCTGGGTGGAGGAGGTTCCGTGACAAATCAAAAAATAACTGCACTCTGTATGGTGTATGGTTGTAAGGTCAATAACCGTTATTTCCTTCCCCTTAATCCGGCGAATTCCCTCAACGGCCGCTTCCAGAATATCTGTCGTCTCAACTGTTTTTTTACTCATGCTTTAATATTCACGATACAAAGATAAAAAAATGAATCATTGGCAGTTTTTCTGTTACACCTGCTTTTTATTATTTTTGTTTGCCGCTGCAGGGTTGTTTTCCGGCAGCAGTAGATTTATTGCAATGTAAAAGCGAAATGATGCAGAAAATATACCTTGACGAGGTACCATCTACCAACAACTATGCCACCGGCAGATTGCAGACAGAAGCGCTGCATGAAGGTACTGTGGTATTGACATTTCGTCAGACCCGTGGGCGCGGACAGGCTCAAAATGTTTGGGAAAGTGAAGATTACAAAAATCTCACCTTTAGTTTGGTACTTCGCCCTGATTTTTTGCCTGCCTCGTCGCAGTTCGCCTTATCGCAGGTTATATCACTGGGACTTGCCGGTTATTTATCTTCCGAGACAGATGATGTTGCCATTAAATGGCCCAACGACATACTTATTGGAAAAGGAAAAGTGGCCGGCATGCTGGTCGAAAATTCGGTAATGGGCAGTACAATTGGATGGACAGTTGCAGGGATCGGGTTAAACCTCAACCAGAAAACTTTCAGGGAATATTTACCGCCCGCAGTATCGCTGTCACAATTTACCGGCAGGGTCTATCGACCTGAGAAGGTGCTAAAAGAGGTATTTGAATCGATCATGAACCGCTACGGACAACTAAAAAGTGGGAGGATCTATGAAATCAGTAAAGATTACCTGGGTCACCTGTTCGGGATGGAGCAGTGGCTCGAATACTGCACAAATGATATGAGCAATGGTCAAACAATACTTACCGGAAGGGAATTGGAACAAACCGAAATCGATCTGATCAATAAAAAACAAACCAGTTCTTCAAAAGAAAAAACTTTTCAGGCCCGCATCATTGGCACAGACGAATTTGGCAGGTTAATGCTTGAGGACAGGCAGGGGAAAGTTACCGTATGGCCATTTAAAACCATACGAATGAAGGAGTCCTGTTACTTATAAGGCAACTTAGCCAGGGTTTCAGCCAGCTTATCGATTCCCTTTTCAAGCTTGTCGCCCACCATCATTCCGGCCATCATCCCCATTTCAACGTGGAGAGTAAGCCGCATCTTGGATTTGCAGGCGTCAACGTAAATGAGCTGGATCCAGAAGGTCAACTCCACAGGAACACCACCCTGCCCCTGAACTTTAATGGTTTTGAAAGGTTCGCGTTCCGTAATTCTGATTTCTGCCTTTCCAAATCCGCCCACATTGAAACTGCAGGAATCCTGGTCTGAATAAAAATTTCCGATTTTTACCTGGGGGAACTTTTCGGTAATTTGCGCCAGAATGTCATCTGTAAGGTATTTTGATAGATTCTGAAAATCGGACAGATAATTAAAAATGATCTCGTCATTGTGGTCGATATACTGTATATCGCTAACGTATTTACTGATTCCCATACAACAATCTGTTATTTACCCCAGTTAGCGGGATCTTCACGCCACTGCATCAGTTTATGAAGGTCGCTTTCCCTGATTTCACCATTGGAAATAGCACATTTGATCAGCACATCGTATTGACTGAGTGCTGTAAGTTGAAGTCCGGCTTTTTCGAAATTCTGTGCCGCCTGGCTGAAGCCATAACTAAAAATGGCCACCATACCCAGAACGTCGGAGCCATAATCTGTTAGTGCCTGCGCTGCTTTCAGACTGCTGCCACCGGTTGAAACCAGGTCTTCAATAACTACCACTTTCTGGCCGGGTTTCAGGTCGCCTTCAATCAGGTTCTCCAGGCCATGTCCTTTAGGTGCCGACCTGACATACACGAAGGGCAGCCCCATCTTTTCAGCTACCAGCACACCATGTGCGATAGCCCCTGTGGCAACGCCTGCAATCACCTCAGCATCAGGGTATAAATCTTTTATTACCTCCGTAAATTTATCACGGATGAAACCACGTGCCTCAGGGAATGACAAGATCTTCCGGTTGTCGCAATAGATGGGTGCTTTCCAGCCAGAAGCCCAGGTAAAGGGATTTGATGGTTGTACTTTTATTGTGTTAATTTGCAGAAGCAGGTTGGCTACCTCAACTTGAATTTTTTCCATGTGCTATTGAACTATTATGAATAGAGGGACAAATGTACAAAGTTTTTTTTAACGACAGACGGCTGATAATCGCTGACAATAGTGAGGAGGAATTCCTTAACAATGACGATGCAAGAGTGTCATTAAAAGATCCCGGACTTCTGCAGGATTATGTCCGGGAGTTCCTTGCCGGCCACATGGAGTCACTGATAATTTCAGGAGACAGGGAGAAGTTATGGCATACCTTGCAGCAGCTGTTCCTTTCCGTTCCCGCAGCCGGAGGAGTGGTAAAAAGCAACGACGGCTATCTTTTTATTCTCAGAAAAGGAAAATGGGACCTTCCAAAAGGGAAAATTGATGAAGGGGAAACCCCCGAAGAAGCAGCGGTCAGAGAAGTAAAAGAGGAAACGGGGTTACAGCAGGTTAAAATCATTCAACCATTGCCTTCAACCTGGCACATCTATTTTTCACCATTCGGCCCGCCCGGAAGCAGGCCGGTGCTGAAAGAGACAAAATGGTTTTTAATGGAAGCTCTTGAAGGACAGATGCTGCTTCCTGAGAAGGGCGAGGGAATTACTGAAACAGGCTGGTTGAATACAAGCGAAATATTAACCATATTATCAAATACCTATGCCAGCCTGAAGGAGTTGATAACAGGTTTAAGATGACAGCTCAATCCTCAGAAAGTAGCAGGTTGGTTGCACCCTAAGCAAATAGTGAAGAGCCTTGAATAATCAATTAACACTGCTGCCGCCAATTGAATCAAAGGTGTTTAATAAACCCTCGGAGCTTTCGATGAAACATACCCGGCTTGTTCGCTGACGCGGGTTAGAGGATTGGCGGCCTTTTGGTGGTATCTTCTTTTAATTCTGCCAGCTGTGATTCAGCATCGGAAATATCCAGTGATAAAACATGATATGAAACAACAAATAATGAAAACCACCATATAAAAAACGCCTTTGTCATTTTGGCTT
>CAYMXK010000219.1:0-1601 GCA_964393915.1 uncultured Prolixibacteraceae bacterium | reverse complement strand
TATATTGCGGCCTCCTATTCTATCAAAGCTGTTGTAAAAACCGCGGGGCTTTCCTTAACGACATTGATATATATATTTTAAAGACACATGAAATACTGACACTTTTCATATGCCGGATATCCGTTTGGCCTGAATTTTGAAAATTCAGAATTAACTCAAAAAGGAATGCGAACAATGAACAATCTGAAAACATTTGGTTTAATGGCCATTCTCACCCTTTTGCTTATGGTTCTGGGTGGAGCAATCGGCGGGCAATATGGTGTAGTATTGGCACTATTATTAGCTGGCGTTGGTAACTTTATCAGTTATTACTACAGCGACAAAATGGTCTTGAAGGCTTATCGTGCACAGGAATTGCCACCTAACCATAAAATCACGCTTATGGTGCAGAGGCTTGCCATAAAGGCCGGACTGCCGATACCTAAAGTCTATATGATTGACCAGAATCAACCCAACGCTTTTGCAACCGGGCGTAATCCTGAGAATGCTGCTGTTGCTGTTACCCGAGGATTGGTAAACAGTATGAACGATAACGAACTGGCGGGTGTACTGGCACACGAGCTCGGACATATTGCCAACCGGGATATTCTTATTGGCACCATATCTGCAACTTTGGCAGGTGCGATTACCTATCTTGGTTATGCTGCCCACTTTGGAATGGGAGGCCGTAACAACGAAAATTCGAATCCACTTTTTTTGCTTCTGGCGCTGATATTGGCACCACTGGCCGCAACCCTGATCCGGATGGCTATATCAAGATCACGTGAATACAAAGCTGATGCATATGGGGCAAAGGTGAGCGGTAATCCGTTGTATCTGAGCTCCGCGCTTTCGAAACTCGAAAACTGGAGCAAGCAGATTCCTATGAAGGGAAATGATGCTACTTCGCACATGTTTATCGTTCATCCGTTCAGGGGCAATGGATTTTCAAAGCTGTTCAGCACTCACCCTTCCACCGCTGAAAGAATCAGGAGGCTTAATGAAATGAGGTAATGTCCTGTCCGGATAAGGTTCAGCGCAAAATTGGGGAATTACTGTTTTCTCTTCCCCTTAAGCCTGTCTGAAAGATCATCCGCCAAATCCTCAGCTTTATCAGCAAATTTTTTTCCGTGGATTTTGGTCTTTTTTAAAATATCCTCCGTCTTTTCCTCCATCTTGTCGGCAAACGCCTTTAACTTGTCCTTTACATCGCTGTTTTCCAGCTCCTCCAGCTTCCCTTCGATATAATCTCCAGCCTTTTTCAGAGTTTCACTGTTTTTAACCTTCTCTGCAGCCTCCTCAAAAAAAACCTCTGCCTTATCAGCCAGTTCCTTTGCTTTGTCAATAAGGCCTTTCATTTTGTCATCCGGTTGTTTTTCAGTTGTTTCCATGATTACTCCAATTTTTTTATGTCACTATAAAAATAAAATCCGATTCCTGCATATCAGTAACACTTATCACAATAAATTACAAAATATAGTCTACTCCGAAAAGCCATTTTTGCCAGGTAGCCACGAACGCACGAATGTATACTACTCCCTCCACACCCGGCTGTCCTCTGTAATCTTCCAGACCGACCTGCCATCAAATGAGGTGGCCCTTATCAGGAAACGGGATGGGGT
>CAYMXK010000218.1:3031-7937 GCA_964393915.1 uncultured Prolixibacteraceae bacterium | reverse complement strand
TTTATCTCCGATTCGAAACACGAGGCTCATGTTCCCCTGTAGATTCTTCAGTGTCTTATTCCATTTTACGTTGAACCCGAAATTGACTTTTCTGCCCGGGTCAGATGCATATTCACCTTTCGATTGAGTGGGGCTGATATGTCCGCCTCCGGAAATAAATTCAAACAGGTCGGTGCGGAAGACGTTTACCACAGCCTTGTCGGACCCCAGGTAATACCCGTTCTCATCTGGGTTTTGAGTCCCCACACGGATTCCGAAAGTGAATGTATTGTACCCTGTTGCCGGAACAGGAGCGTTCCACATTTGGTTAACCGCACCTTGTGTCGGGTCACCGGGTATTACCAGTCCGGGAGTGAGCCACCCCGAAAGCGGTGCCAGAGTATTGACATCGTAGAACTGCACCCGGGCATTCCGGATATCGCCCCTGAAACCGTCGTCCATATCAATTACCGAAGCCGATAATAGCAGAGGGGTAGTGGAAGCCGATGGGTTTTGCTCGCCAACGAATTCCTGCCCTGTATAAGCAGCTATGGCATTTTCCTGACTGACTGTAAGCTTAATGTCAATGTAACCTGAGCATTGGCCATCATCGGCATCAACTCTGATTATATATACCCCGGGAGCAACATCTGCAACTCCTGTAATATTCCAAATACCATCTGATGGGTTAATCCATGATAAACCATTGGGTAACCCGGGTACAAAAGCACCTCCGTTAGTATTAAACTGGGTTGAAACATTTAAGGGATAGGTTAATCCAACATCCGTCACCGTAATGGTGATATTAACCGGATCGCTGTACGGTACGCTGGTGGAGGTGGATGAAGTTTCGATGACCGGTAAAAGATTTACTGCCCAGCTCACAGTCCTTGTGTCTGTATTGCACCTATCCTGGCAACCACCCCGCTGAGTTCGTATTTCAACCAGCGAGTGCCCTGCTGTGGTTAAGGTTTCGGCGGGTGTATATTCGCTCCATTCGCCAATGCCGTCGTAGCGGTATTCGTATGTATCAGTACAGCTAACGCCACCCGAACCTTCCGTAAATGTGGCGCTAACATCCGTTCCTTCGCAAACAGCTGACACATCAGGAATCCTTGTTATCACTCCGGCAACAGGTTGTGGTACGACAGCCCAGCTTACGGTAGTGTAACCAGATGGGTCGCAATCATCAGCCATCCGGCGGGTGCGGACTTCAACAGCAGTTTTGCCGGTTGTGGCAATCGGGTCCTCATCTCCATAAGGTGCCCACTCGGCCCATACTATGCCGGTTTTTGTACTGTACTCAAGTTCGTCGGTGCCATTGCCCCCTGAGCCTGGCATGAGAAGCGCATTAACCTCTGTCCCTTCACATACGATTGACTGGCCGGGCCAATTATCTAACGTGCCGGCAACAGGCGGTGAAGTCACTGCAACCGTGATTACATTGGATATAACTTGTTTAATCCCGCAGGTGCTGCCGGTTACGTCAACTGCAAAAATTATTTGATCCCCGTCTTCCAGAGAATTTGTACTGTATGTGAATTCTTCAGAAACAAGGATTGGATCTGCATCAACAGGAATTCTACCCCACATATATTTTACAATTTCGCCGTCAATATCAACTGGGGTGGCCGTGAAGTTTACGGTGGTACCTTCACAAATGCTGATGTCGGCTTCGCCTGCAATGTCGGAAAAAATGGTTACGGAACTCTTAATAACAGCGACGACGATTTCATTGGAAGCTGCCGTCGCCGTTTTAAAGCAGGCTCCGTTGCTTATTGTTATGTCGCAGCTTACCTTGTCCCCGTTTTCCAGCTCACCGGACCAATAGGCAGGATCATCGGATCCAATCGGATCTCCATTGTATTTCCATTGATAGGATACCTTGCCTCCACTGGTATTGAGAGGTATTGCCGTGAATTTTACCCCTGTTCCGTAACATATTTCGCCTGCCGGATCTGATGTTATGGTTACCGAAGGATCCGTGTAGCGATCATAAACGTTCGTAGTGATTGGGTTTGAGAGTGCTGTTTGCGAAGTAAGGCACGAACCTCCGGTAATGGTAATCTCGCAGCTTACCACTTCGCCGTCTTCCAGCTCTGTAGTCGGCCAGGTACTTCCCCAATGCTCATATCTAATATCATTGTAAATCCACACATAGGCAACAGTTCCCCCACCTGTATTGCTGACATTTGTCGTAAAAGTCACTTCATTTCCGGCGCAAATCTTGTTGTCGGCATCGCTGGATGTAATGGTTACAGAAGGGGTCATGGTAGCATTCACTGTAAGCGTGCCTGTGGCGGTTACCTCTGTGCAGGGCGATGTCGTGCCGGTGGTGGTTACTGTATAGGGATATACTTCTGCTGAAGTTGGCGTGCCGCTTATGGTAAAAGTTCCACCGCTGTAATTTCCGGTAACGCCATCGGGCAATCCGATTGCTTTTGCGCCCGTAGCCCCTCCTCCAATTGTGTAAACGATTGGTGTAATGGCAGTGCCTGCACAAACATTTTGGTTATCTGATCCGGATTCCGGTGTTAATGATATGGTTCCGTCTGTGCATTGCAGAGACGTTACTGTTATCGGGAATAAAGTTACAGCTTCATCATAACATTGCGACTCTTTTACTATTACATAGTAAATAGTTGTCGTTCCGGCACCCTCACCGGTAACGTTGCCGGTTTCATCTATGGTGGCTATATCAGTTTCAAAACAATACCATTTGCCTCCGGGAATGTCGGGGGCAAGGGTGGTGCTTTGGCCAACCTGGATCACATTCTCCCCGGTAACCATACCGGCATCCGGCCATGGGGTAACAGACATAATGAACTTGTTCGAAGAAACTGTAGCCGATTCATAACAAGCGGCATTTGTTACGGTTATTTCGCAGCGGACACTATCCCCTTCGTCAAACTCAGAATTCCACCAGGTATCCTGATTCCAGGAATCAGTCTGATAAGTTCCATTGTGGAACCATTTGTAATCCACTTTCCCTCCTTCGGTATTTTGAGGAGTTGCTGTGAAAATCACTTCCGTTCCGGGACAAATCTCTCCCGGAGGATCGGGCTCAATGGCAACCGATGGTCTGGTCTCAGAATCATAAACCTCAATAGTTATTTTATCAGAGGTAGCTGTAGGAGTAGTTAAGCAACCTCCTGTAACGGTTATCTCACAATATACTTCATCGCCATCCTCCAGCTCGTTTGATACCCATGTAGTTCCATTCCAGTCACTGTAATTATATATTGTACTGGTTTTATTCTCATAATAATACCATTGGTAAGCGACAACCCCGGTGCCTGTGTTGTGAGGAGTTGCTGTAAAGATTACCTCGGAGTTGGCGCAGATAATGTTATCGGCATCGTTGGAGGAGATGGTGACAGAAGGGGTAAAACTTTCATTTACTGTGATAGTCCCGGTTACTGTTGCCCCTACCCATGGGAACAGAGTGGGTGCTGCAATAACGGTGTAAGTATATGATCCTGCATCGGTAAATGAGCCGGTTATTGTAAATTTTTTTGCCTCTGGTTCGATTAACACTGCAAATCCTGAAGATGATTCTGGTGTGACATATACACCGGACTCAAAACCATCGGCTACATACACAATGGGAATAATTTCTTCCCCGGCACAGACGGTTTGTAAATTTGATCCGGACAACAATGTTAAGGTCACCGGTATCAGGGATGGATAATCGTCATTGAAGATGGCATTCTTACCCCAGATGGTTGTAAAGTCCCATCCTGCATCAGTAAAAGTTGACAGCGTTTTCATTTCTGAGGTGGATTTTCCCTCACCGTCAGCACTCCACGTTGTACCTGATGTTTGAGTATCCCAGAAAGAATGCGTTGTGGTGGCGCCATCATCCTGGACTCCAATCAATCCGCCCATTCCAGTTATGACCGATCCTGTACTGTAGCAATTTAAAATATTGGCATTGCTGCCATCATGCAATCCAACAAGTCCTCCACAAGAATAAAAAGTTGAGGTGTTTGTCACAGTGCATCTGCTGTAACAGTCGGAAATAGTTCCATCATAATTAAATCCCACCAGCCCACCGACATGAGTATCACCCTTCACTTTATTTGTACTGTAGCATTTCGATATTGAACTATCTGAATTCAGTCCCACAAGGCCCCCAACAGAATTAACGCCAACAACAGTGCCGGTAGTATGAAAACAGTTGATAATGGAATTTCCCATATTGCTCATACCGACCAGTCCGCCAACAGAGTAATTCCCGATTACATTGCAGGTACTGTAGCTGTTGGCTACAACGGAATTTCCGACAATTGCTCCTACCAATCCACCACAGTTATCTCTTCCTTTTACCTCGCCGGTACTAAAACAGTTTTTTATCGAAACAGACCTCGCTGCAGCTCCTAACAGGGCTCCGGATGCTCCCGTTGAGCCATCTCCATTGATACGAACATCTGTGATGCCCAGGTTCTGGAATGCAGCTCCTTCAGCGTAGCCAAAAAGCCCATTGGCTTCAGCCGGGGAACTTGCAATATATAACCCTGAGATGGTATGCCCCCGGCCATCGTAATTTCCCGAAAAATAGTTCTCCAAGTCTAAACCTATTGGAAGCCACCCACCGGTGCACCAATCTGCTGTTGAAGATGCATCAATATTGGCAGTTTGAATGAAATATTTATTCCATACAGTTGAATTTTCTGCTATCCAGTAAAGGTTTTTAAGCGTGGCAATCTGATAAGGATTACTGGCCAAACCATCGCCTGATGGTTCAAGGGCCTCAGGACTAATCTTTACTAAAATGGTAAAATATTCCATTGCTTCTGAACAGGGTGACGAGCCTGTTGTTTCGACTGTGAAATTGAAAGTACCGATTGTGGTAGGTGTGCCGCTTATGGTAAAGGTTTTAGTGGCAGTATCATAAACTCCTGAAAGACCAGCTGGCAGGTCAGGG
>CAYMXK010000218.1:0-3021 GCA_964393915.1 uncultured Prolixibacteraceae bacterium | reverse complement strand
CCGCCAATACCGTATACAATATTGGTTATAGCCGATCCTGCACATATGATTTGATCTTTGGTATTAGTTGCAGATGTCAAATAAATTGTAGCCTCAGTGCATAAAGGTGTTGTCCATGAAATAATCACTGCACCGTCAGCGCCTTTACCCCCATAGTATGTAGCAGAAGCAGAAGTGCTTGTGGCTCCACCACCACCACCTCCGGGGACAATTCCGGGTTGGCCATCTCCGTTATTACTGCTGCTTCCATCTCCGCCATTACCACCACCGGAAGGTGCTATTCCACCAATATAACTTGCCGGACTATTCCCATCAGCGTCTGTACCGGCAGAAGAGCCACCGCCACCTCCAAAATAGGATAATTCTGAAGTATAATATCCACCGCCACCTCTGCCTCCGCTATATTTTGTGTCACCAAAACCTTCTGTGGCATTCCCCCCGACTGGAGTATCATAATAAAAATAGTTATTCCATCCAGCGCTTTTCCCTCCCTTCGCAATTACGGTTGTTGGTGTGCCAAACCATGAATCCTCCCCCGGGGTATTCTCATTGGTGCTGCCTTCTCCAACCTGAAAACCGTAAATGGCTCCCGGAGTGACACTTATAGTGCTTTTTGAGTAAGCACCGCCTCCTCCGCCATAACCGAAATGGCCATTTACTCCATCATCCAATGAGCTGCCTTTTCCACCTCCACCCCATGCCTGGACGTTAATGCTGAAAACCCCATCAGGAACAGTAAATGATCCATCTGTGAAATATATTGCCTGATTAAAATAGACTTTTATTTCCAGAAGATCCAAATATACTTCGCCTGAACCGTCATTGGCATCGCGAACCCTTACCCTGAAATTTTCATTCTTTAAATCAGCCGCTGACCAGGTTCTTCCCCAATTTTCGAAAGGCCCACCCAGATACAATGTCTGGTTAAACTGTGCATAGTTATTAAAGTCAGCCGTTTCAGTATGCGTAGTAAAGTTTGTTCCATCCCATGACAAATTGACTTCTAAATTTTTCGTGTAGTTAGAATATCCAACAAGTTTAATTTCGATACCAGTAATTGGACTTCCATCCGGAACAGAGATATTAAAATTTTTGTACATGACAGAACAATTATAACCGCTGAATCTTGTTGATCCATCCTGGTAAACATTTTCGGGATTAAGGATTTGATATTCAATTACATCGTAATTAGATGCTTTAAGCCAGTCTGTGTTTTCTGCGTAAATTTTCTGAAAAAGTAGTAGTATGGGTGTGATAAGTGTAAAGAAAAGTATTGATTTTTTCATGATAATTTAAATAAAAGGTTATAAATCAGTTGAATTCAATTGGTTATAAGCCAGGTTTTGTTATGGTGGCTGATTTGAAGTTTCCGGGGAACAGAGTTTGTGGCCAGCATGATGATTGCAGTCTGGGCAGAGTAAAATATTTTCTGATAAACCTACAAGGGCTTTAATATTCCGAATTCTTTGAAAGGCCATTTTATTTATAGTGTTGAAGTTGCATTTTCTTTTGCTGATTCAGAGACGGCCATGTATTGCCGGTTATTTCGGGTCTACACGACCATCTCAAGAATCCAGCTGATGGATATAACCTACAGCAAATTTCGTGAAGCAAAAAATAATGCGGAAATTTTGGAGGCCTGCCCTTGTACTGTTTTTGAAAAACGGTACAATATTGGGATAATGGAGGGAAATTTAATTACATCTCGAAGCAAAGGTGCCGGGTGAAACACCTTCAACTTTCTTAAAGTCGGTAATAAATGCGTTGCGCGATGAAAAACCGGATTGCAATCCTATCGCTTCCAGGGTTATTTCATTGGCCTTGCCTTCCTGGATAAGGACTTTCGCATGGTTAATACGCCACTCATTCCGAAAATCGTTAAACCTCTGACCTTTAACATCTCTGAAATAGTAGGCAAGGTGGTGGGCCGGTACATCAATGATTTTTGAAAAAGTGAATAGGTTACAGTCAGGGTTAAGATAGGGCTTATGCTCTTTCATGCATTTTATGGTCTGTTCTTCGATGCTTTTAAGGTATTCTGTTTCAAATGATTGGTTTGCTGGACGGGCGGTTTTTGATTCCTGTGGCTCTTCAATGCTGGCAGGTTGCACCGGTTGTACCGGATGAGGCACCCGTGGCAATCCATAAAGGATGGAGGGGAAAAAGAATGGGGACGCCAACATCCCGATTAATCCGGTCGCTGAAATTACCTGAACTATTTTTAGCGCAATATAATAATTGGCAAATTGGATTTCAAAACTTTTAAATATCATCGGGATTTGTGTGACCAGGACCACCAGTAAAAATCCGAGCAAACAGCTTATCCACTTTTTCATGAATTGTTGTTTTGAAAGAACTTCTGAAATCTTGTCTTTTTTCAGATAAGAGAGAAACATATATAACGACCAGAGTGCATATCCCATTATGAGCATGAGGCGACTGGCAAATACCCAGGACTGCGGAAAGATCCTGGTTAAAATGGTAGCCTGGTAATTACCTATGAATGAGGCATCCTCAGCTGTTTTTCTGGCCAGCTCAAGTTTCTCGTTCCAGGGGAGAAAGGCTTCGGGAATTGCTGCTGTAAAATATATGGCCATAGGCAGAAAATGCCACAAATCTCTGCGTTTAAGTTTTGAGTCATCGGTCAGCACACTTCTAAAATACCAGTACAACAGTGGTCCGATAAGATAGAGTGGAGAGACTGCCAGTGATAAATTGAAAAGAAAAATACTGATCAGAGTTACTGATTTTGAATAGAGTAATATGTATTGGTAAAGGGCATAAAGGCTTGAAAACAAAAAGAATAAACTAAGATAGACTGATGAATGCAGTCTCCTTGAATGATAAAGCAGAATCAGCGAAAGAAAAATGCCAAATATGGATATAAATGCGAGCATACAAATGATTTACAATCACTAGTGGTGCGTTAATTTTCAATATTTTATTATAATACATTAAAATACAAGCATTTATAATCGTTCTTTGATTTTGAGATTTGAATTGACTTAAGGTTCATTTTTG
>CAYMXK010000217.1:4672-7941 GCA_964393915.1 uncultured Prolixibacteraceae bacterium | reverse complement strand
GTGATATTTTCGATGGGCAAAATAAAGAAACTGGCGCACTTTCTGTAATTGCTCCCGACAGCAGGTATGTTGTAGGAAAGTCACCATTATGGGGCTCAGCCGGTGTTCAACTTCCATATTATATGCTTAATTACTACGGCGATACCCGAATTATTGAACAATACTGGGATAAAATGATGCTCTTTACTGAAAGTGTTTGGAACATTAACCAGAGCAAAGAACAGCCGGGATTATTTACCGACGTATTATCCGACTGGTCATCGGTATTTGGGAACCGACCAAATGAGGGCGAAGAAGTGTATGTAACCATGAACTACTATCAAGTACTTACACGGATGATGGAAATGGCAAAAGTGATTGGCAAAACTTCCGACATCAAAAGCTTACAACAAAAGGCCGATGTGGTTAAAGAAGCTGCCTATACCTATTTCTTTAATGAAGATTTACAACGTTTTGAAGGGATTGACTCTACCGATTACCGGCAAGGACCAAATGCCTTGGCACTATACTATGGTTTAGTAAAACCGGAACATCAGGAAAAAGTTTTAAATGATTTGATTCATGACATTACTGTAAGTCGCGAGATGCACATTTATGGCGGAATCTTTACCGGTCTTGTGCTTTGGGAGTTGTTGCCACAAATGGGATACTCAGATGTGGCCTATAAAGTAGCCATCAACGACACCTATCCGGGATATGGGTTTATGCTGAAAAACGGGGCTACAACACTTTGGGAACATTGGGAGGATATATCATCGCATATCCACTATTTTATGGGATTTGTCGATAATTTCTTTTACCGCCATTTGGCAGGAATTACGTACGATACTACTGTTTCCGGATTTAAAAAAATTGTCTTTCAGCCAAAGTTTGTTGAAGGGATTAATTCTGCCAAAGCAAGTTATAATTCTATTCATGGCGAAATTAAAGCAGAATGGAAAAGAGATAGCAACGGATTTGTTGAATATAGTGTTTCAATCCCTGCCAACTGTGAGGCAGAAGTTGTGCTTCCCGGAGGCAAAAAGAGTTTGAAATCTGGTAATCACACTACCCGGATTTTGGCAGAAAAGCCTGAGTCAGCAAAAAACGGCATGACGAACAAAGACCTTTCAAAAAGAGCCATATACTTTGATACAACCGACAACGCAATAAGTTTTGCTGCATTATAAATCAATTGAAGTTAATTTTATAATTTATTATCATGAAGAACATTTTAAGAACCCTGCTGATTGTTATTGCCATTATTTTGGTTATACCATTCAAAAACTTACAAGCCGGCGAACCGGTTACCGGCCTGCTGATTTGTTGCAGGGGCACAAACATGGGTCCATTTTTAATCAACGGGAAATGGGAACCTAAACACGACTATGGCGACATTGAGCAGAAGCACAAATCAATAAATTCGAAAATATGAAACACTTAATGAATTTCAAATCGTTATTTCTAATCCTCATGTTTACATGCATGATATCTCTTGCACAAGAGAACCGTTCTAAAGTTGGCATCAGGCCATACCCCCGCGACAGTGCTCATGAAATGACAGGCGGTGACAGGGTTGCCAATTGGAAACCCGGCATTGGGAATTATGATGCCATGCTGAAAGCCGACGACTACACCGCTTTGCACATGGATGTGGTTAAAGGTTACAACGGTGTTTTTAAAACCAAACAACGCTTTTTCGAGTATTACATCCATCAGCAGGGAGGACTATGGGTGGATACCAATCCGGAAACAAATAGGCTGGTGAAAATTATCCGCGATTACGAACAAAAAGGCAATGAAGTAAAACACATTATTATTTGCCGTGAAGGCTGGCTCTACGATAAAGTCAATGGCGATACGGGACCAATTGCCGGTGACCCAAGGATCCTCCATCAAAGAGATGTAGATGATACACGAAAAGTATTGAAGGATGCGAATGCTCTGGGATTGATTAAACACGAAAATTACAAACTGATCCAGATGGTCGTTCATCCGGCTGTTTTTCTTGACGACCCGGAAGCGCGGGCGATCATCCAAACTATGGATGGCATTTGCATTGAATCGCATCAGTTTAACCGCTACTGGCCTTTGGGAAACGCCATTTCAAATCCTGAAGAAATTGCAAGGGGAGCCAAATGGGTTCTGGAACAAGGGAAGGATTATATCTTCTACTACGGACCTTACCAATATAAGGATTGTGACACTTATACCGATTTTCTTGAGAGAGATTGGCTGAGAGCTTTCTGGGACAAGGGCTTGCCCAAGCATCATAAGAATATGTATTACTACCTGAATGCATTTCCGCATGGCTGTGGCAATACCAGGCCGGTAGGCCCGGAATCAGATCCATATTCATACCTTGGATTTGCCAAATGGCTGATTCAGGAAATGGAAAACGGAAAATAGAAAGGGATAAAACTGCTTTCAATACCAACTTCGGGAGCGAACCTGCACATGCAGTTTGTGCTATGATGCCTGTCTTATTGAAAAAGTCCGGGAAGGCGGCTGATGAATTGTAGATCAGTAAGGTTATCCAAATTCTTTTTATTTTGATAGAATTGGAACAGAAATCGAAAATATTCGAATTTAAAACTATCATACAACGAATAAAAAATGTGTAAAAAACTATTGTTTCTAACCGGTTTCCTATGGCTGTATTTATTGCCTGCAGGGATTGTGGCACAATCTCAGCTCAAGCGACTGGTATTTTGCCAATTGGGTCAGGGACCATGGAGGTATGTTTATCATGCCCGATCCGATAGTGGTGAATATTTATTCGGTACTTGACAATAAGAAATAGATATGAAAATAGTGAGTAAGTACCTGTTAACATCTTTATTATGAATAGAAATACCCAGATCTTCTTAATTGTTTTGATGCTCAGCACAATCCTGTTGACTGCGCAGGAGCAGGCCAGCGACTGGAAAGCATCATTTACGAACCCGCCCAACCAGTTCCGACCAGTACCTTTCTGGCACATCAACGGGAAGCTGACTGCTGCCGAAATTGAAACGCAGATGGATGCTGCAAAATTCAAAAGCGGATTTGGCGGCGTAACTGTATTGCCTGTTTCAGCAGGAAAACAACATCCAACCGGGAAACCAACCCCGGGGATGGAACCGGCATTTCTGAGCGATGAGTTTTTTGATCGTTACCTCGACATTCTGGAAGCCGCAAAAAAGAGGGATATGCAGGTGATCTTGTACGATGATATTGATTTTCCGAGCGGCTCGGCTGGCATGAAAATGAAGGAGCTGTACCCAGGTGATATGCTTAAGTACCTGGAT
>CAYMXK010000217.1:0-4662 GCA_964393915.1 uncultured Prolixibacteraceae bacterium | reverse complement strand
AAAACCGATACACTGGTGACCGGCGGGATGAATATTGACCTGGTCCTTCGCAACGATCCGGTCATGTCAGTCGTGGCGATGAATGTAAAAACGCTTCAACGCCTGAATTTGTCAGGATATGTAAAGGACAATAAACTTCAGTGGCAAGCTCCTGAAGGCAGTTGGCGGGTATTGGTGTTCTACTGTTCCAAAACCCATCATAAGCTGGTCGATTACATGAGCCCCTCGTCTGTTGAAAAATATCTTCCGCTAACCTATGGCCAGTATGAAAAACATTTCAAAGACTATTTCGGGAGCACCATCAAACAGGTTTTCTACGATGATGTGGGTTATGTGGCCAAAGAGCGGGGCTGGACGCCTGCTTTTAATGCGAAATTTAAGAAGAGGTACGGTAAAGATCCGGATTTGTATTATCCGGCGCTTTTCGAAGATATTGGCGCTGAAACTGCCGCTGCGCGGGTAGCCTTATTTGATACACGGGCCGAATTGCTGTCAGAAGGATATCCCCGACTGGTAAACGAGTGGTCAGTGAAGAATGGGTTGCTTTCGTCAGGTCATCCCCCCGGCAATTATAAACTACAACCTACGGATACCAACCTTGATGTTTTTAAATTCTATCGACATGCGCAGATTCCGCTCATGGATTATATTTTTTACCACACCCACGGCCGCGAAGGGTTCAAGCTGATCAGCTCCGCTGCTGATGTGTACGACCGGCCTGTGGTAGCTGCCGAAATGAATGGCGCTTTTCTGGAGGACAGGTTCGATACTCTGATGCTTTTCCGCACCGCCATGGATGTTTTTACCCGTGGCGTAAATTTTCTGATTCCTCACGGTATGTGGTACGATTACCGTCCGGAGGCTGTCCGCATCCCTCCCCTGATCTCTTCCTACAGTCCGGAAACTGGTCCTGCACTGTCATCCTACAGCGATTTTGTTGCCCGAAGTTGTTTCCTTTTACAAGGTGGACGCCGCGTTTCAGATATTGCAATCCTCCACCCGATTGCCTCCCTTCAGGCTTATTTCAGGTTCGACACAGGCAAAAAACCATGGGGAAGTTATGCTCCGCCTGAAGCTGACTATCTTAGAGTTGGAGATATTCTTACACGGCAGGTTCACCGTGATTTTACGTTTATACATCCGGATACCTGGAATAGCAAACAATGCCGGTTGAAAAAGGGAGAGATCATTCTGGAAAACAAAATCAACAACCAGGTTTACAAAGTGCTTGTCATGCCTGGCGGAAAGGTTATTTCACTTTCGGTACTGAAGAAAATTAAGTCGTTCTACCAGCAGGGCGGAAAGTTGATTGCCACATCGATGTTGCCATCTCAATCGGCCGAATTTGGAAAGGACAAGGAAGTTGCATCCATTGTGGAGCAAATGTTTGGCATTAACCCGACCGGCCCCATGCCCGCAGAAACAACTGCGATGAAGAAAAATGCAAAAGGTGGTCAGTTGTTATTTATTCCCACCCCTGATGCTGCAAATCTTTCAGGTGCGTTAAATGAGATGGGTGTTGCCGCCGACCTGATTTTTGAGTCGTTGCCCAGGCTCAATGACGATAAAACGGAGGTCTCCTATATCCATAAAGTCAAGGACAATAAGGATATCTGGTACATCGCCAATTCGTCTGATTCAATTGTCAAAACATTTGTTGATCTGAGAGGGAAGTCGAAACCCGAACTATGGTTTCCCGCATGCGGGACAATCATTCCCGTAACGGATGCGGTTTTCGTAAGGCATGAAAATCAGGATTATACCAGGTTTCAAATTGAATTGCCCGCTGTAAAATCGGTTTTTGTAATTGGAGAACAATAACATAATTATAAGATAATGAGTAAGATAAATCGAAGAAAATTTGTAAGGAATGTTTCCGGACTGGCTTTAGCCACTTCCATATTGCCACTGATGAGTAGTAAAAATGTTGATTTCCCAATTCCACAGCGGATCCTTGGCCGTACTGGAGAGAAAGTTTCCGTGATTGGTATCGGCGGATTTCATGTTGGGGCCGGCATAGTATCTGATGAAATTGCAATTCAAATTATCCGTACGGCAATTGACCGTGGGGTGAATTTCATGGACAATGCCTGGTCGTATCAGAAGGGCCGAAGTGAAATCCTCATGGGGCTTGCACTTAAAGATGGATACCGGCAGAAAGTATTCTTAATGACAAAACTGATGGCGAGAACCACAGAAGAGGCAAAAAAACAACTGGAAACCAGCCTTGACCGTTTCAAGCTGGACAATGTCGACCTGATGCAGTTCCACGCCATTGGGAATAAAGACAACGATGTGGATGCCATTTACAACGATGGGCTTATTGAGTGGGCCGAAGAGCAGCGCCGCCAGGGTGTATTTAAATACATTGGTTTTACAGGGCACAGTGACCCCACTGCGCATATCGACATGATACAGCGTGGATATCCCTGGGATACGGTGCAGATGCCCTTAAATCTTGGCGATGTCCACCGCGAAATCAGTTACCAGAAAGATGTGCTTCCCCTTGCCATTGCCAATAATATCGGAGTGATCGGAATGAAATCAAACGGGATGGGGCGCCTGGGCAACTCCGGAATTGCCACTCCCGTGGAAGGGCTGCGGTATACCATGGGTTTACCTGTTTCTACGGTTGTGTCCGGCATCGATTCCATGGCAATCCTCGAGGAGAACCTGGCCCTGGCTCAACATTTTCAGCCTTTAACAGCAGGAGAACAATCTGCTATGATTTCCCGGAGTGCAGGGAAATCAGACATTATCGAGCATTACCTGAGGAAGAAGTAGAACCAGCAGAGATCATTTTTGCATGAATCATGCATGTTCGCCACGCACACTCAACATTGATGAACAATCATCTAACCATTTCGGATTACATCATTAACAATCCTGCAAAATGGGCACATGATAAATTTATAAAATGAAACAAACTTTGTATATCGCACTGGTCTTTATCGCACTGGTTTGCTCAGGGGCTGCCAAAGCTGAAGAGTTGCCCCGCGGATCTGTTGAGAACTGTTTTTATGTCATGCCTCTTTTCGAAACGATCCGCATTCCGGGTGCCCTGACTTTAGAAGAGAAACGTCATGAAATCACAAGGATGAAGGCACAACTGGGCTATGGCAATCTTTACCACCGACTTGGTTTCTCCGCTATATATGCGCCCAATGTAGAAAGCGAAGTCCGGCCGGTATTACAAATGCTTCAGGAAGCCGGCTTGCATTACGGAGTTATTTTTGCCTTGCAGTCTCATACCCGGAACTCCCTCAGGGCAGTTGCAGATAAGGATCTACGGCTTTTCCAGTGTAGGAAAGACGGCACCGACTGGAAAGGTTCCTATACCAGTTCCGGTACCATTGAAGTGCCCGAAGATGAACGTGATTACAAAGTGCCTACGCCCTCAAGATATGCGGTTCCACTTCGCGAATACAATTCGGGACAGGCGAAGGGGTGGGCCGAATCGGTAAAAAAGCTGATGGCCGATTTCCCAGGTGTTATTACATGTATAAATGGTCCCATTGAAGAAGAATTAGTTATTGGCGGACTTTCAAATACCGAAAAACTGGGCGATTACAGCCCGTATGCCATTACTGAATTCCGCGACTGGCTGAGGCATTCGGGGCTTTACGATGCTTCCTCCGGAAAGTACATAAGGGAGGGTGCTTCTGAACTGATTATCGGCGACTTGATCAACTTTAACGGAACCCCCCGCAGTCAGTTCTACGACGATCCCACACCGGATGAAAATAATGGAACAGGACAAAGCTTTAACCAGTTTTTCGGTACCCAGTTTACCACCTGGAGCCTGCGTTACTGGGATTTGGACATGTTTCCTGGCCCGATCACAGACCCGGCTTTTGACTGCACCCCTGAATCGGGAACAGGTTTCTGTCCGGGAGGTTTCGATGCGCCGCGAGTTTTGAATGCCAGTTCAAAATATTGGCGCAGTTGGAGTTATGATATTCCTGACCAACAGGGCATCTATCCACAGGGGAATCCCGAAGCCCCTGCTTTCGGCTTTCGGCAGAATTTGGTGCGGAATTTTGTGCGCGATCTTTTTGATGAGATTGCGTCAGTCGGAATTCCAAGGGAGATCATGTACGCCCATCAGATTCCGGGTGAAGCTTTGGGCAATTTTACGGGAGCCGGAGGAAGAAACAGAAGCTCTGCCTCTGTTGTCTGGACTGGTTATCTGGAGAAATCCCACACGGTTGGCATCACCCGTTTCGGAGGGATTAATCCGGCATTAATGACCCAATATGCCGGTGATTGGGGGATTTTTGAGTGGCACACCCTGCCAAATGCTGATCCTAATTCACAAACATTGTACAACAACAGCCTCAGCCATCTCAATAACTATTACCAAAACAAATGTCATTTTCTTTTTCCCGGGTGGTGGAAACAAATTAATGATACTGAAGACAAGCGATTTCCTCTGAACGATTCGCAGTTTGCCGGAGCAATCCGCGATTTCATGCAATCGCGCAGCGAAGTTCCCTACCATCAGCAGGGAGCTGTCCCTGATTATACCCCGCCACAGGTGACTGGTCTGGTAGGTAAAATAAATAGTAATAAACAGCTTGATCTGAAGTGGAATGAGCGGATATGGGCCGGTTTGTTGCAGAAATGGTCTGACTGGAGCCAGTTTGCCAGTTTTGAAATACA
>CAYMXK010000216.1:0-7951 GCA_964393915.1 uncultured Prolixibacteraceae bacterium | reverse complement strand
AGGGCCCCCGTTGATACAGGTCAGATAAAGCTGCTTCTCTCCGAAACGCACCGGCTGTTTCTGTGTGAATTTCGTAACCGATCCAGGCAACCGGGGCCTCAGTATCAGCCTGTCGTGCCGGTACTCATAATCAAATAAACCCCGGATGGTGGCCGCAGGTATGGCAAAATTGTCGATCATCACCGCAACACCGCCAACCTGAAACTTGCCGCTGTCTGACCATGGATTATGGCTGTTCTCCCCCATCTGTGACCAGGGAGCATCCATCCTGAAATCCTTGGCCCACCGCATCGCACGTACCGCTGACCGGCGTATGTCATCAAACTTGCCCAGCCTTGAGTACATGAGTATGGCCCTGCCTTCGACCGTACCCCAAACGCCGCCGTTGACCCATTCGCCATACTTATGGAAGCCCCCGAATCCCGGACCGGTGGTATTTCCCCAGTTCCAGTAGGTGTCATCGAGACCGGGTGCATTGGTCAGCAGAAAATCAAATGGCCTGATTTCGGGATAAGCGGCAATCTGGTTATAAATGCTCTCAGCTATTTTGTCATCAACTACGCGCAGCCCGACAGCATCGGCATTGGCCACCCCCTCCAGGTAACCATACCGCTCCTGACCCAACACCCCATGCAGGGTACCATCCGTTTCAAGGGATTTTGCAAAATAGCCTGCAGGTGTCAGCAACTGCGAAAGTGATTCGCGGGTTATCTTCTGCCGGCGTGAGTATTCTTCAAGCTTCGCCTGGTTACCGGTAATTTTGTACAGTTCAACCATCCGGTCGAGGGCTGCCAGATAGGTTATCGACAATCCTGCCAGATAGCCCTTGCCAAATGTGCCGTCGGGCTGCAGTATCCCTCCGTAACTCGGGGCCAGAAGGTTTGCAGCGGGACCAACCAGGAAAAGGTTGTTCGCAGGGTCACGCGTGGTTTCAATGAAATCACAGGCCCGCTCCATGTGCGGAAGATACTTTTCAATAGCCGCCAGGTTGCGACCTGCCAGAAGTATCTCGGCCTGCATCACCACGCCGGCGGCGGCACCTTCGAAATACCAGTCGTGAATCTTCACATTGCCGTCGCCCTGCTTGAAAACGATAAAATCTGGCGAAGCTGCATCGCCAAGGCTTCCATCGGGAGCTACCATTTCGTGAAGCAATGAACCCTCTTTACCGTGGAGGCCTTTGCGCTGCCCATCGCCCTGGTTGTTCCAGTGCAGGTCCCATGAGCGTTGAAGAAGTGAAAACCACGGTTCCTGAAGGTAGGGGGTAACGGAATAGGAAAATCCGTAACTGTTCTGGATCCACCACGCACCCCAGCCTGCTCCTTCCACAAAGGTATCCCACTCGGGCGAGTATACCATGTTAAGGTTGGGCACTATAGGGTTGGGATTGAAAAAAGCGAACGATTCGTCGATCAGTCGAAGGTATTCAACATCACCTGTTCCTGAGCAGAACTCACCATCGTAGTGGGTAGTATCTGAATCTGTACACGACAGAAATAAAAAGATTGTGAAAATTAAGATTGATGACTGTAGTGTTTTCATTTTTTACATTTCAGTTTCAGTTTCAAAAAACAGTCAATGATTGACAAAGTGCTCAGTTCAGTATAACAAACTCCGGATGATAAAAATGTCAGAAAATTTTCTAAGCTATCTCCTGATCAGAATTAAATAAACAGTAAAGCCACATTTCACTGAGCGGAAATGTGGCTTTAAAAATTATTATTCATTAATACCGGTATTTTGCATCTATCGGTAATTTTAGTGAAAAAAATTAATACCCGGGATTCTGCACCAGCTTATCGTTAATGTCAATTTCACTTTGAGGGAAAGGCATCAGATAGTGTTTGGCCGGATCAAAGACGCGTTTTGCACCTCCCGGATCAGTTAATGAATTAATGTAAACCTGGGCAGTTTTCCATCTCTTGATATCTCCCCAGCGGATACCTTCCAATGCCAATTCCACCCTTCTCTCATTCCGGATACGTTCCCTCATCTGGTCTTTGGTAAGACCTGCCGGTAGTGCGGGCATATTTACCCTTGCCCGGACACGGTTTACTGCTGAATGCACAGAAGCATCAGGCCCTACTGCTTCATTCTGCGCTTCGGCATACATCAGCAATACATCGGCAAAGCGCAGTATGATCCAGTCCTGCTCACTGATTGTGCTGTAATCAATAGGCAAAACATCCCAGTTGCAGTACTTAACCGGATTAAATCCGGTGTTTGAAGGAGCATTGTAGTTAAAGCCCATTCTTTTACCTGCGGAATTGGTTACCGAATCCTCAAATGCTTTGATGGTCATCAGCAGCCGGGGATCGCGGTTCAGCTTCCAGTTATTTGGATTGTACAAGGGTGATGAAGATATTGGCAGGCCATCGGTACATTCATAGGCATCCACCAGTTCTTTCCTTGGATTGACCACGCCATGCCAAGACCATCTCACATCTACATCCATGCGAACATCAGGATGGTGCCGGGTGGAGAACATGATTTCGGGATTGTTGGCTTTACCCGAAGCCAGGAACAATTTGCGGAAGTCGCTGTAAAGGTTGAATTTGCCATCTGTAATAATCTGGTTGGCAACTGCTGCTGCCTCACTCCACTTAGCGTCGTGCAGCAAAACTTTGGCTTTTAATGCCATAGCTGTCCCTTTTACAGCATGGCCTGTAGTATAGCCAGTGTTGGGAAGATTGGCAATGGCAAAATCAAGGTCACTGATTATCTGCTGTACAACTTGTTCTTTGGTACTCTTTGCCACCTTGGCTTCATTAATGCTAACCGGGGAGGTATAAAGTGGAACGCCACCATAAGTTTCGACAAGAGTAGAATAGAACAGTGCTCTTAAAAACTGGGCTTCAGCCTTATACCGGTTCATTTTTTCAGAAGTAAGCGGAGCTTTCTCGATATTTGCGAGGAAAAAGTTGCATCCACCTATCCCCTGGTAGCAATTGGCAAAGATATTAGAAACCAGGCTTCCTACTGTTGGGTGTATATTTCCCCTGGCGATGTCAATGACCGCCATGGTCTGGTTTCCGTTTACATCTCCTGCCATAATATCCCATTCAGTGTCTTTGTGTCTGTAGGTATAGACATATAAACGGGAATAGACACCCGCCAGGGCCATATCGGCTTCCTTCTCAGTATTCCAGAAAGTTTGACTGGAAATCTGGTCCAGAGGATTTTTGTCGAGAAAATCGGAGCATGATACCGTATTGAGGACAAATATTCCGACGATAAATATTTTCAGGAATTTTAAAATATGCTTATTCATAATGTGGAGATTTTTAAAGTTTAACCTTAATTCCAAAAGCGTATGTGGTTAGCTGTGGGTATACACTGTAACTCGCACCCAGTCCTGACCGTTCCGGGTCCATACCAGGATAACTGGTTATTGTAAACAGGTTATCGCCGGAAAAATAGACCTGAGCCCCCTTAAATCCGATTTTTTCGTAGATACTCGCCGGAAGGGTATAACCGACACGCAGGTTTTTTAACCTGAGATACGAAGCATCGTGGAGCCACCAGGTGTTTGCTGTACCGTTAATAGGCTGATAGGTTTGCTCAAATATTGCCGGATTTTTATTGGTTGAACCTGGGCCTGTCCACCTGTTTTTTACAAAATCCACGGTGGGTGGAGATCCCTGCACATATGGGGCAAAACCCCATGCACGATGCATACCGCCCAACCAGTTTTTTACGCCTTCTATTCCCTGGAAGAAAGCTGAGACATCAATATTTTTCCAGCCCAGATTTATGCTACCACCATAGTAAAACTTGGGAAACCATCCATCCACAACCACGCGGTCATCAGCATTAATGACACCATCGTTGTTCTGGTCCTTATACTTCAGGTCACCGGGTTTCGGATTGAACGGGTGCGTTGGCCCGGCATCAATTTCTGCCTGATCCTGGAAAATCCCTATCCATTCAACCATATAATAGGACTGGTATGGGAGTCCTTCCTTAATAATGTTGGTGCCTATGGTCGGGCTGATGATTTTAACTACCTCATTCTTATAGGTGGAGATATTCAAGTCAATGTTGTATCTGATTTCACCAATATTATTGGCATGGCCCAGCTCAAAATCCCATCCCCAGTTTCTCATCTGTCCGCCGTTTACAGTGGGTGCTGATAAGCCGACACTGGCAGGCACCGGTATAGTGTACAAAATATCATCTGTGAATTTATCGTACCAGTCGGCGGTAAGTGAGAACAAGCCGTTTTTTATACTCATATCGACTCCAAAGTCAGTAATGGTGGTGGTCTCCCATTTCAGTGTCTTATCGGTTAAACGGTTCAACCTGACCCCAGATTCGAGGGAACTAAACACGTAGGAGGTGGTAGACAAAACATCCTGATACGGATATGTACCTACGTTTTGGTTGCCCAATTGTCCCCATGATGCCCTGAATTTAAGATTATCGAGCCAGGTGAGATTCTTCATGAACGGTTCTTCAGATATTCTCCAGGCACCTGAAATTGAAGGAAAGAAACCCCACCGGGTATCCGGAGATATTCTGGAGGTTGCATCATATCTTGCATTGACTTCAAACAGGTATTTGCTATTGTAATCATAAGTCACACGGCCGAAGAGCGACTGAATGGCCCATTCGCTGGCTGTACCTGCAGTTGACTGGTTCAGGGATGATCCTGCATTTAGTTCTCTCAGATAGTCAACCGGAAAAGTAATCCGGTTACCATTCAACTGCCTGTAATATGCAGTCTCCTGGTTATAGCCAGCCAGCGCTCCCACATTGTGGTTGGATGCAAAAGTTTTACGATAATTTAATGTTGAATAAAAAGTGGTCAGGAAGGACGTGTTCATCTGATCGCGTACACCCAGGTTCCACACAGCACCATTGTGCGCCCATGAACCGTCTTTGAAGAAATAATTATCCACAGCGTGTTCATGATTTTTGCGGAAGATGTAATCAAAATCCGCAGCCCCTTTGGTATACCAGGTCAGGTCCTTGGTAAGTTTAACGTCTGTATAAAGCATGGGCCTTACCGTATAGTTATTCCTTTCATTTGATCCCTGTGCAACTATGGCATCGGGATTTCTCACCGTCCATTCACCGATCGAGGAGCTGTACCTGGCCACATACCCTGTTGTGCCATTCGGCAGTGTCATGGTTGGTGTATAGTTGGGGCCGGGCCCGAAAGCGTGCATGATAAAATAGGCCTCGTTGTGGGTACCCTGCACGTCCTGAAGTATATCCTTTTTAACTGCCTGCATATTACCTCCCACAGTGAGCCAGTCCGTAACGTCTGAATCGACCGTTAACAGAATATTATATCTTTTAAAATCATACAGTTTTACGATACCTCCCTGATCGAGATAACCTGCTGCCAGATTGAATCTTGTTTTTTCGGTTCCGCCGTTTATGCTGATGTGATGATTCTGTGCAAAGGCGGTGTTAAACATATAATCAACCCAGTCGAAGTTGGGGTATTTCGGATCGTTCGGATTGTTTCTGAAGGCATCAATTTCTGCCTGGGTAAAGTACTGGGCCTTGCCTGATCTTGCATTTGCCTCATTCCACAACTGCATATAGTCAGCAGAATTGGTAAGAAGTTCAGGTAGTCTGGTCGCTTTTTGGGCTTCCAGTGATACATGGTATTCAACCGAAACTGCTTCCGCCCTTCCCCTCTTGGTGGTTATCAGTATAACGCCATTGGCTGCGCGAGCGCCGTATATGGCAGCGGAAGCCGCATCCTTCAGCACGGATACTGATTCTACGTTGTTCGGGTCGATATCAGTGATATCACCCTCAATTCCATCAATCAGGATAAGCGGATTACTGCCTGTGCTACTAAATGTCCCAACACCCCGAATTCGCATGGTTCCTTCATCCTGGCCGGGTGTCCCGCCTCTCTGGTTGATCTGCAACCCTGAAACCTTACCCTGCAACAGGTTTTGAACATTGGGTGTCGGCCGCTTACTGAGCTCAGAACCTGACACATAAGCTACCGAACCGGTTAGGTTAGCTTTCTTTTGTGTACCATAACCAATGGCAACCACTTCCTCTATCCCGAGGGTTTCCTCCTGCATCACAACACTCACCATTGTAGTTCCCACGATGCTCACTTCCAGGGTTTTCATTCCTACAAATGAAAAGACCAGCGTGGTAGCATCAGCAGGTACCGATAAACTAAAACTCCCATCGTTTCCTGAAACAGTGCCGGTAGTAGTTCCCTTAACCACCACGGTGACCCCCGGTAGGGCCGTTCCTCTGGCATCATTCACAGAACCCGTAATATTCCTTCGCTGCTGTTCTGCAATGGAAGGTTCAGCTGCCTGCTGCACAGGCTTTTCGGCAGGCAGCAGTACAATCTGGCGGTCGATTATCCGGTACTCTACCGAAGCCTGCCCTGCAAACTCCTGCAAAATACTTTCCACCGGCGAATTTTTCACCTGTATGGTTACGGTTTGTCCCTGCCTGAATACATCATCCTGGTACAGGAAATAAAACTCTGTCTGTTCCTCAATGAGTTGAATGACCTTTTCAACCGGTACATTTCGCAGGTCCAGGCTCAGTTTTACGGTTTGCGACAGGCTGCTGCCCCAGCTTGTGAAGAACAGCATCAGACTTAAAAACAGTGTCAATTTCATCTTTAAAAAGATTAGGTTTCCCTCTTTCATGGCCAATGGCCAATAATTTGGTTTCTTTTTCATAGATTTGAAAGTTTTTAATTTAAATTATTAGAACGTATCACGAAAACCGGGCAGAGGTGAGAGGCTTCCCGGTTTTTTACTTTCACTTCAATCCGAAGCTGGTTTCGTTGATCATAAATAGCTGCGATTGGGACGTGGATGCAAGTACCTGAAGCACTTTTTGCTGCTCTTCGCCCAGCTCGAGCTTGCCGGTAATGCGTCGCATGCCCAGCATAGGGTTATCAAGATATATCCTGATGTTGTAGTATCTCTCAAGCCTGGCAACAGCCCGGTTTAAATCGGTACTGTTAAAATTGAGATATCCTTTGTACCAGGTCACATAATCCTCAGTAACTACCCGGCGGGTTGATGACTCGAGGGTCTCGCGGTTAAAAAATACGGCATCGCCGGGGTTCAGTTCCATGTCGCGCTTAAGAAGCTTCAGGTTGTTTTCGTGCAGCAAAACCTTTCCGCTTATCAAAACCGTTTCAATAAACTGATCGGTAGGATATGCCGAAACATTGAAAGAAGTGCCTGTTGCTTCTATATTCAGATAATTGGTTTTCACCAGAAACGGCATTTTCACATTAGGTGCCACTTCGAAAAAACCCTCACCCATCAGAAACACTTCACGCGTTCGTCCGCGGAATTCAGATGGGTATACAAGTCTTGATCCGGCATTTACATAAGCTCTTGTACCATCAGGCAAAATAATTGATGAGCTCTTCCCATATGGCATAATCAAATGGTTCATTTCATCTCCGCCAGAGAGCTTACCTTTTGCAATTGTGTCCTGCCGGTTAATGATGATCTGGCCTTTACCGTCATATTCTACGGTTGATTCCTTTTGCGTCAGGGGAATAACGTTCCCGTCGGCCAGTACCAGCCTGGCTTCCTCCTTGTCGGAAGTATTCTCAACAAACTGGTATACAGCCTCACTCTTTTCATCGAAATACCTGTATACCAATACTCCGCCTGCAAGTACACCGAGCAGGATAATGGCCGCAAACCGGAGCATCTTATAAAGAACAGTTCTTACATATGGTCTTTTCGAGGGTTGCTGTATTTTGCAGATAATGTTGCTGTAGATTTCTGCGGCCAGTTCAGGACTTGCTGTCTCTTTTTGTGACTGCATCTGCAGGAGTATCACCCGGGCTTTGTCGGCCTCCGCCCGATCGCCCGGGTGTTTCAGAAAATAATCCTCCCAATAATGATTAAGCGTTTTGTCAGGTGACAGCACCCACCTGACAAAACGCTCATCATCGAAATATTGCATAAAATTGCTATTCATCAAA
>CAYMXK010000215.1:0-7969 GCA_964393915.1 uncultured Prolixibacteraceae bacterium | reverse complement strand
AAAATGGTCATCGAAGTGAGCAGGCCAATGCCCGGAACACTCAACAATAATTGAAGATCCTCCTTATATTCATTGGTTTGGGATAATTCCCTGACCTGACGGTTTAACTTTAATAATTGTTCCCGTCGGGTTTGTCCAATTTCAAGGTAGTTATTAAGTACCCGTCGTAATGAGTTCTCCCGGACTGTCAACATACTGAGCCAGTTCAAATAAGATTTGGACCAGTGCCTGCTTTGAGACTGTGTAAAATGATCCGGGATATTGATCCCAAATTGAAAAAGCAATGATTTAATCCTGTTTTTTGTTCTGCTTAAATCTTTCATCACTCTGAACCGCTGGCGAACCAGAGCCCGGTCAGCTTCAATTTTGGGATCAGGAATATCGATGGCTTTAAATTCATCACTACGCAGTGATTTTGCCAGTTTACGGCTATCTGCCTTATCCGTCTTCAGAAGTCTCTCTTTCTGACTGGTTGGCACATCAGCCGGGTGGATGACGATACAATTAACTCCTAAGTCATTTAACTCACGGCAGTTATTAAACCCACTGAAGCCTGCTTCATAAACAGCCTGGTAGGTGGCTCCGGGAAAATGCCGGTGCAGATAACCCGCTAACAACTTCGCATCAGGATTCTGGCTCATTGTCTTGTGTTCATACTGATCAGATAATACTGTCACTTTCCAACTCTTTTTGTGTACGTCAATTCCTACATACAATTTTTGACCATCAAAGGTTTTTTCATTAACTTTCGTCCGCATAAGCTATTATTTTTAATTGTTTATACCATCTGCAATTTAAGAAATTTTAGCTTATGCATTATTTTTCAAACATAACACCTCTGTGTCTTCTCCGTGGTTCTCTGTGGTTGAAATTTTACCTTTGCGAACCTTGCGGTTTAAAATTATTACCGAAATCTTAACCGCAATGGACGCAAGGAGAAACGCAATGAACGCAAAGGAATACAGCTAATTAAGAACGGAATATAAGTTTAGTAAACCAATAGCGACCTTTGCGTAGGCCTTTGCGAACCTTGCGGTTAAAAATTATTACCGAAATCTTAACCGCAATGAACGCAAGGAGAAAACGCAATGAACGCAAGGAAATACAGTTAATTAAAAACGGAATAAAAGTTTAGTAAACCAATTGCGACCTTTGCGTAGGCCTTTGCGAACCTTGCGGTTAAAATTTTAATCCTATATTTATTGTGATTTATGGTTAGGACAGGAAGCTTAGCAGAATACCGGCTGCAACTGCACTGCCGATCACACCTGACACATTTGGCCCCATGGCATGCATCAGCAGATAGTTCGTTTTGTCGTACTGCAAGCCCACCACCTGCGAAACCCGGGCACTGTCGGGCACTGCCGACACCCCCGAATTACCGATCAGCGGGTTTATCTTATTACCCTCCTTCAAAAAGAGATTGAAGATCTTCACGAAAAGCACACCAGCTGTTGTGGCTATCACAAACGAGACAGCTCCCAGGATGAAAATCTTGACAGACTGTGGTGTCAGAAACGTGGTTGCCTGCGTTGAGGCCCCCACTGTTAATCCCAAAAGAATGGTTACAATATCAATTAGGGAACCTTTGGCGGTATCGGCCAAACGCTTTGTTACCCCACTCTCTTTCAGTAAGTTACCAAAGAACAACATTCCAAGAAGCGGCAAACCACTGGGCACAAGGAAGGTAGTCAACAGTAAACCGGCAATGGGAAAGAAGATCTTCTCCTGTTTCGATACAGCCCTGGGTGGTTTCATCCTGATTACCCGCTCTCTTTTTGAGGTAAGCAGTCTCATTATGGGGGGTTGGATTACAGGCACCAAAGCCATATAGGAGTATGCTGAAATGGCGATTGCCCCCATAAGATCGGGCGCCAGTTTCGAAGATAGAAATATAGCGGTAGGACCGTCAGCACCGCCAATAATCCCGATCGCTCCAGCTTCTGCGGGTGTAAAACCCAATGCAAGGGCAATGGCATAGGCACCGAAAATACCGAACTGCGCAGCGGCACCAATTAGTATGAGCTTAGGATTGGAAATCAGGGCTGAGAAGTCGGTCATCGCACCAATGCCAAGGAAGATCAGGGGAGGATATAGCCCCTGCATCACACCAAAATAGAGATAATTCAACACACTGCCAGTTTCGTAAATACCCAGCTTTAATCCGGGCGTAAACGCGATATTCCCTATAAGTATTCCAAAACCAATCGGAACCAGCAACATAGGTTCATATTCCTTCGCGATGGCCAGATAGATAAATATCAGGCCAATCACAATCATGATCAGGTGGCCCGATGTAAGGTTGGCAAATGCCGTATAGGACAGGAACTGTGAAATCTGCTCAACTACAAAACTGAAAAAACCTCCGGATTCTCCCATATCATCACTCTCCTATCATAATTAGCACATCCCCCTCCATAACCGAATCCCCTTTGGATTTCAGGATGGAGGTTACTACTCCGGATTTGTCGGCTTCAATGTTGTTCTCCATTTTCATGGCCTCCAATACCAGAAGCCGCTGGCCCATTTTGACGGTATCTCCTTCTTTAACAAACATCTCAATTATTACACCCGGAAGCGGGGATTTCACAGCGCCGGCTCCTTTTGGCCCCGACGGACCGCTTGTTTTTACCTGGGAAGGATGTGAATCGGTGGATGGGACTGCTGCTGCACGCACCAGCTTCGGGGTTTTGACCGGCTTGATATCCTTGTTTACCTCGACGTAATATTTGGTCCCATTTATCTCTATTTCAGCAACATTGTCTTCTATATGCAAGATCTCAGTCTCGTATTTGTTGCCGTTTATTGTGAATTTAAAACGCTTCATATTCTATTAATTTGGAAATTTTCTTAAACCATAAATTTTCGAACTCCAGGGTGAGTATGTCCTCGACACTTTGTTAATAGTCAGGATTGTATTCTCCGCGTCATGCAGCTCGGTGATATAGAGGTACAGTGTCATTGCAATGGCTGCATTCACCTCGCCCGACAAATGAAAATCCTCTGGCTGACCTGCATGGGCAGTCTCCTTTTCCTCACTACGACCCAGCCGGGTCTTAGTAAGCGACCTGGCTATCTTTTGCTTACCGAGGTCCATCCTGAGAACACGGCTCATATTCTTGAAGAAAATAAACAGCAACGCCAAAGCAAAGAAAACCACCATCATGGCCACAAAGGCCATCCCAAAACCAGTTGGATCAACTTCAGCGAATTTATCTGCTGCCAGCGGACTGAATTCGGTGTCGTTATTGCCTCCGGGTGTTGATTTTTTCAGATGGGCCCAGGTTTCACCCCCGTCAACGGTTCTGCCGTAGGTAATATCAGGCTGCACCGAAAATGGTATGGTAACCGAGTCAATCAGGGTTCTGCCGTTGGCATCAAAAAGTGCAATGGTTTTTCCCTGCTGCATTGTAAAATTCAGATGGCGAATGCCATGAGAGGGTTGGTTATTGGCCCAGAATATCAGGTAACTGCGCGGTGGAAGCAGGGTAATCTGTTGCCCCCTGGGAATCCGGTATTTGGTTGGGTTCGAGATATCATCAGTCAGATACAGCCCACCTATATCTACCGGATTATAAGCACTGTTGAAGATCTCAATCCACGGGCTGTGCTCTCCGAAGTCGTCGAGATAATTGGAATTATTTTCAACAAGGATTTCATTGATCCTAAGATCGAGGCCACTCTGGCCCATAACCCGGGAAAGGCCCGGGATAACGATCATCAGTGCAATTACATATATCTTAATCTTTGACAGGTTCATAATTTCCTTGTTTACATGGGGAGGTTGGAGTGTTTCTTGGCAGGATTTACATCCTTCTTGGTAGACAACGACTGCAAAGCCCTGATGATGCGGAACCGTGTATTACGCGGCTCGATAACATCGTCGATATAGCCATACCTGGCAGCATTGTAAGGATTGGCGAAATGATCCTTGTACTCTTCCTCTGCCTCTGTGATGAATGCTTGTCTCTCTTCCGGATCTTCGATCTTTCTGATCTCTTTGTTTTTCAGCACCTCGATGGCCCCCTTGGGACCCATAACGGCAATCTCGGCGGTAGGCCATGCATAGTTGATGTCGCCACGAAGGTGTTTTGAGCTCATCACACAATAGGCACCTCCATAAGCTTTACGGAGAATGATGGTAACTTTGGGCACAGTGGCTTCTCCATAGGCAAATAGCAACTTGGCACCATGGATTATAATACCGCCGTACTCCTGTGTTGTGCCTGGCAAAAAGCCGGGAACATCTTCAAGGGTAACCAGAGGGATATTAAATGCGTCGCAAAAACGCACAAAACGGGCAGCCTTCCGCGAGGAGTTGATGTCAAGCACTCCTGCAAGGTAAGCAGGCTGGTTGGCAACAATACCCACCGACATACCGTTAAACCTGGCAAAGCCTACCACAATATTTGGCGCATAATAACGGTGCACCTCCATAAACTCGCCATGATCGACAATAGAATGGATAACATCCTTCACGTCATAAGGCTTATTGGGGCTTTCCGGTATAATATCATTCAGGCTGTCATCAAGCCGGTCAATCGGATCGTCGCAAGCCACCAGCGGCGGATCTTCCAGGTTGTTTTGCGGCATGTAGGACAACATCTTTCTGATTAAAGCAATACCCTCCTGCTCATCGTCGGCCACAAAATGGGTTACCCCCGATTTGGAACCGTGTACCATGGCGCCACCCAACTGCTCATCGGTAACATCCTCGCCGGTCACAGTTTTCACGACCTTCGGTCCGGTGAGGAACATGTAGGAGGTTGCTTTGCTCATCACGATAAAATCGGTGAGCGCAGGTGAATAGACCGCACCGCCGGCACAAGGTCCAAAAATGGCCGAAATCTGTGGAATAAGGCCCGAGGCCATGATGTTGCGCTGAAAGATCTCGGCATATCCTGCCAGGGAGGTAACACCCTCCTGTATTCGCGCACCACCTGAGTCGTTGATGCCGATCACCGGAGCGCCCACTTTCATGGCCATATCCATCACCTTACATATTTTCTGGGAGAAAGTTTCAGAAAGAGAACCACCAAAAACAGTAAAATCCTGCGCATATACATACACCAGGCGTCCGTCAATTGTTCCGTATCCGGTAACCACACCATCACCAAGAAACTTTGTCTTCTCGAGCCCGAAGTTGGTACACCTGTGGGTGACAAACATATCAAACTCCTCGAAACTCCCTTCGTCGAGCAACAATTCAATCCGTTCCCGGGCTGTCATTTTCCCCTTTTCGTGCTGGGCATCAATTCTTTTCTGACCGCCGCCCAATTTGGCTTCGGCCCGCAAATCGATCAGTTGTCGTATTTTATCCTGATTGTTCATATTTAATGGGTTAAAAAAGGTAACTATTCCTATTCGGCGCAGAATTCAGTCAAAACCCCAAATGTAGATTTCGGATGAAGGAAGGCAATATTCAAACCTTCAGCACCCTTGCGGGGGCCTTTGTCAATAAGGGTAACACCCTCTTCTTCGGCATGCTGCAGCGCTCCTGCAACATCATCAACGGCAAAGGCAAGATGATGAATCCCCTGTCCCTTTTTGGCAATAAATTTTCCGATGGGGCCTTCCGGATCGGTTGATTCAAGCAACTCAATCTTGGTTTGCCCTACCTGGAAAAATGCGGTCTTTACCTTTTGGTCACTGACCTCCTCTACGGCATAACAGGTCAAACCAAATACCTTTTCATAAAATGGTATGGCCTGCTCAAGACTTTCGACAGCAATGCCAATGTGTTCTATATGTGAAATTTTCATGACTAAAATAATTATAATTGATTACTGCTTGTTTAACAATTACAAATAATTCAAACCTTGGAAGAATTTGATCTAATAATTAATATTATTAAAAATGTATAAAAAAAGGCAGATTTTAAGGCCCGCCTGTTAATCTGTTTCATTATTATTGTTCATCCCATACATAGTGGAAATGAGGACCGAATCTTTCGAATGCAGCCTTTTCAAGCTCCTCCTGCACGCTCGGATGAGCAATCGAAATTATCAGTTTTGCGCGGTCCTGCAATGTCCGGCCATAAAGGTTAACGGCTCCAAACTCGGTAACCAGCCAGTGGATGTTGGCCCTTGTGCTGACAACTCCGGCTCCTGGAGTCAGTATGGCCGATATTTTGCTTATCCCTTTGGGAGTTATCGATGGCATGGCCACAATAGGTTTACCGCCCTGGCTTAAAGAGGCACCTCTGAGGAAGTCAATCTGTCCGCCAACTCCTGAATAGAACTTGGTACCAATGGAGTCTGCACAAACCTGGCCGGTTATATCTACCTGGAGTGCAGAATTAATGGCCGTAACTTTCGGGTTAGTGGCGATAACCGCCACGCGGTTGGTATAAGCCACGTCCATCATCGCAACGCCGGGATTGTCATGAATAAACTCGTACAATTTGGTAGACCCCATTAAAAATGTGGCTACCATTTTGCCTTTATCAATGGCTTTGTTGCGGCCATTCACCACGCCGGTTTCAACAAGAGGCAGAATGCCGTCGGAAAACATCTCTGAATGTACCCCAAGATCCTTGTGATTGCCCAACATCGACAGTACCGCATTGGGAATAGCGCCGATACCCATCTGGAGGGTAGCACCATCTTCCACCAATTCAGCCACATAACGGCCAATCTGGAATTCAGTCTCACTAATCGGGGGCATAGCCGGGGCATACAGGGGAGAATCATCCTGCACAAAAATGTCAATGTCATCCACCTTGATCATGGCATCTCCAAAAGCACGGGGGACATTTTTATTTACTATGGCAATTACACATTTGGCAGTTTCCACTGCGGCAAGTGTTGCATCCACAGAGGTTCCCAGTGAACAATAACCATGGCTGTCGGGAGTAGAAACCTGGATAAAGGCCACATCAACGATCAGATAATGTTCGCGTATAAGGCGCTGTGTTTCATGCAGGAACACCGGAATATAATCGGCATAACCCTCTTGGGTTTGCTTTCTCACATTTCCTCCTACAAAAAAAGATTCCAACTGAAAAACGCCTTCAAATTCCTTGTCGGCGTAAGGCGCAGGTCCCTCTGTATGAATATGTTGAATACGGACATTGCGAATCTCTTTGTTACGGCCTCTTTCAACCAGTGCAGTGATTAACGGATGCGGCGTTACAGCAACGCTATGCATGTGTATACGGTCGTTCGATTTTACAACCTTTACTGCTTCTTCGGCAGTTACGAATTTAATTTGCTTCATTTCTTAACAGGATTTTTCGATTTCCGGGTCAAAGATATGAATATAAATTGCGGCCTTGTAAAGAAGAAAGTCATAACGCACAAAGGTTAAGTAATGTAAATAATTAATTAACGTACGCACTTACCATCCTGAATACAAGACCTTTATGTCTTATTTTTAACGAAAGATGAAAGACAAAAAAAGCCTGGCATCTGCCAGGCTTCAATATAAGTTAAAAAAAGGGGAAAGCAGTATGGACGCTTTTTTGAAGATGATTGATGATTTACAAACCCCTAAACACAAAACCAATCATATATACAGAAGTGCTTTCCCCTAAATATTTTTTTGATGATTATTCCATACGTAATCGCAGGAACAATTACCAATATCATGCCAAAATACCTAAAGAACTCATATTCAACACATATAATTTCTCATCCATTTTGAATTTGTCCCATACTGGGAACACTTTATTCTTTTTGGAATTTACTGCCTTCAATACGTCGGAATGAAATTTAGTTCATTCCATTCTATTTGCAAAAAAAACTTCGTGAGAAAAAACAAAAATCAACCAGTATACCGGAATATAACCATTGAAGACATAGGTTCTGAAGGGAAATCGCTGGCCAGGATAAACGACATGGTTGTGTTTACAACCTATGCCATTCCTGGTGATGTGGTAGATTTACAAGTGGTTAGGAAGAAAAAAAGATACCTCGAAGCAAAAGTAACCCATTTTCATCAATTGTCAGATTTGCGCACTGAGCCCTTT
>CAYMXK010000214.1:0-8023 GCA_964393915.1 uncultured Prolixibacteraceae bacterium | reverse complement strand
GGACGATGGCTTTTGCAGGTTTTGTGGTTGGTTTTTTCATTTCACCGGCCTGGCGAAAAAACAAGGCACTCACGGCTGCAGAATACATCCAGTTGAGGTTGGGAAGAAAAACCCAAAAGGCCTATACCTATTTGTTCCTTTTCATTTCCTTGTTTACCACCGGTGCCTTTCTCTATCCGGTAGCCAAAATTGTCGAAGTTGCCACCGGATTTCCCCTGGTATACTGCATTCTTGTGCTTGGTGGCGCCAGTATCCTTTATGTCACGGCTGGTGGGTTATGGGCAGTGGTAATCACCGATGTGCTCCAGTTTATAATTCTTTTTGCAGCTGTTATCATCGTAGTTCCGCTGGCCTTCATGAAAATAGGCGGATTCTCAGAATTTATAAATTCCTCACCCGACACCTTCTTCAATATTGTCAGTGGAGAATATACCTGGGGGTTTATCATTGCTTTCGCATTGTACAATCTCTTTTTCCTGGGTGGGAACTGGGCCTACGTCCAGCGTTACACAAGCGTTGCAACTCCAAAGGATGCAAAAAAAGTGGGCTGGCTGTTCGGGGCGCTTTATCTGGTAAGTCCGGTTTTGTGGATGATCCCGCCCATGCTTTACCGTATCTATAATCCGTCGCTGGGTGGGTTAGCCGACGAAGGGGCCTATTTGCTCATGTGCAAGGAGGCGCTTCCGGCAGGAATGCTGGGATTAATGTTAGGGGGGATGATTTTTGCAACGGCAAGTTCACTCAATGCCACCTTGAATATTTCGGCAGGTGTTTTTACCAACGACCTTTTTAAATCATTTTTTCCGGCCAGCACAGACAAAACACTGATGAAGGTTGCCCGGATATCAACCATTTCGTTTGGTGTTCTGGCCATCGGAATTGCTTTGCTGGTGCAGAAAATGGGAGGTATTGTGAATGTAGTTATCAGTGTTGCGGCCATTACAGGCGTACCATTGTATTTACCTGTAATATGGTCTCTTTTTTCCAAACGGCAGAATGGAAAAACAGTGCTATTTGCCACCCTGGCAAGCTTATCGGTCAACCTGCTGCTGAAATTTGCCGGACCGCTTGCCGGAATAAAGCTGAACAGGGCCGAAGAGATGATCACCGGAGTGCTGGTTCCTGCAGCTATACTGACACTTATTGAAGTTTACCTGGCACTTAGTAAAAAAACAGATCCGGGATATATTAAGTACAGCGAGGGACGAACAGCCAGATCATTGCTTCAGGCAGCCGATTCCTTGTCAGGAAAGGAAAAATCGACAGCCGATAACAAATACGGGATAAAAGTGATCGGAATCTCCATTTCAGTATCCTCCTTCCTGATCATCATTCTGGGAATAACAGCATCAACAGGAAAACTCCTGGTAACCACAATTGGCATGCTATTGCTGATACTGGGCGCCACCATTATTTTTAAAAGCTTAAACCAAAAAAATAATTTATCATGATACTAAAAGAAATAAGCGCCAGTGGCATCCGGTCAGTTAAACGTGTTGTTTTAGATGCTGATTTTGCAGTCGCCGGTGGTGGGCTATCGGGTGTATGTGCTGCCATTACCGCAGCCCGGCAGGGAATAAAAACCATTTTGATACAAGACCGGCCTGTCTTGGGAGGAAATGCCTCCTCCGAAGTCAGGCTGTGGATTCTGGGAGCTACATCGCATATGGGCAATAACAACCGATGGTCAAGAGAAGGCGGGGTTGTCGATGAGATTCTGGTCGAGAATCTTTACCGCAACAAGGAAGGAAACGCTGTGATATTCGACACCATCCTGCTCGAAAAAGTAAAAGAGGAACAGAACATCACCCTGTTGTTGAATACGATAGTTCTTGATCTGGAGAAAAAAGATGAGGTGAATATTTCTTCCTTAAAAGCCTTTTGCAGCCAAAATTCAACAGAATACATTTTGAGAGCCCCCTTATTTTGCGATGCTTCGGGAGATGGAATTGTTGGATTTAAAGCAGGTGCTTCATTCCGCATTGGCGCTGAAATAAAATCTGAATTTGGAGAAGGATTCACCCCAACTGCTGAATACGGAGAACTTTTGGGGCACACCATGTATTTCTACAGCAAGGATACCGGCAAACCGGTAAAATATGTTGCTCCTTCGTATGCATTAAAAGATATTACTAAAATACCTCGCTTCAAAAATATTAAAACCGGCCAGATGGGTTGTAATTTCTGGTGGTTCGAGTTTGGAGGAAGGGGTGATACCATTCACGACACCGAAGAGATTAAATGGGAACTCTGGAGTGTAATTTACGGAGTTTGGGATTACATTAAAAACTCCGGGAAATTTCCTGAATCTGAAAATCTGACACTCGAATGGGTGGGTACCATTCCGGGTAAGCGCGAAAGCCGTCGGTTTGAGGGTCCATATATGCTTAAGCAGCAGGATATTGTAGAACAATCTCATTTTTACGATGCTGTTTCATTTGGTGGATGGGCCATCGACCTTCATCCGGCTGATGGCGTTTTTTCCGAACTTCCGGGCTGTAATCAATACCATTCCAAAGGAATATATGAAATTCCATACCGTTGTTTTATCAGCAAAGACATCAAAAACCTGTTTATTGCCGGACGACTGATCAGCGCTTCGCATGTGGCATTTGGCTCAACCAGGGTTATGGCTACTTCCGGACATGGCGGTCAGGTAGTGGGGATGGCTGCGGCATTGTGTACTCAAATGGGAATTAATCCGTCAGACTTTATTTATCCTGATAAAATCAAAATTCTTCAGGATAAACTGAATGTGGCCGGACAAAGTATTCCTGGTCTGCCGATTGATCAAAGCAAAAATCTGGCTGCTTCCGCCCAAATTATTGCATCAAGTGAGTTGATACTTGATCACCTTCCGTTCGATGGAGAATGGTTTGATCTTAAAACTGCTGCCGCTCAGTTGTTGCCACTAAAAAAGGATATTCAGTACAGCTTTGAAGTCTCAGTTGATGCTGCTTCTGCCACTGGCTTGGAGGTCGAATTGCAGGTTAGTTCAAAGGTTTATAATTATACTCCTGATGTTTTGCTTGAAAAACTGAGTTTTGAGTTAATGCAGGGAGTTCAAAGCATAAAGATACCGTTTACAGCAAGGCTAAAGGAAGATCAGTATGCTTTTTTAATTTTCAGGCAGAATCCAGAGGTAAAAATCCGTTGCAGCGAAAAACGCATTTCCGGTATAGTGTCGGCCTTCAACAAAACCAATCCGGCTGTAAACAACTACGGTAAGCAATTGCCTCCTGAAAACAGCGGATTTGATTCGTTTGAATTCTGGTGCCCCAATCGGCGTCCGGATGGACAAAATCTGGCCATGACAATATCACCTGCATTGACATGCTATGCGGTAGAAAATATCGTCAATGGATTTACTCGTCCTTACATTCAAACAAATGCCTGGGCAGCTGATTGGCAAGACGAAAATCCATCATTAACTTTAAAATGGGATGAACCGAAAACCATTAATTCGATAACTCTATTCTTAGATACCGATTTTGACCATCCAATGGAATCCTCTCAAATGGGACATCCTGAAGATGTAATTCCGTTCTGCATCAGGAATTTCAAAATAAAAAGTGAAAACAAGGTTGTCGCAGAAGTCGCAAACAACCACCAAACCATAGTTAGCCTTAATTTTTCAGAATTGACAACCAGGGAATTGAATATTGAGTTTGAACATCCTGAAAAGAATGTTCCGGCGGCTATTTTTGAAATACTGATTAACTAAATTTTAAAATATATATTTGGTAAAAAATATCTGATTTTTTCTCTTTTTTTTGTTCGGGGCAGATTAGAAATTCCAGGACAATTGAAGAACTTGTCGGGCGAGGGTAACGTTAATACAGGAGCACAGCGGCAAGGTGTAAATGTTACTGTAAGCGGAAATAAGCCGGGTATAATTACCAACAGCTTAGGATAAGGTGGAATCCAGAAGTATAGTTAATTCCCCAAAGAGGATTTAAAGTACTCGAGACAGATAACCTGATATATATGAAACAACTAATTCTTCTTCTGACAATTTTCGCACTATACAGTTGCGCTGAAAAAGATCAGGTAAAAACGAAAAACCTTATTTCCAGTGACAACGAATGGACTGAGGAAGGATTCAAAACACCCCCTCATTCTGCAAAAACGCAGGTGTGGTACCACTGGATAAACGGTCATCTAACCAAAGAGGGGATAACCAGCGATCTGGAGGCTATGAAGGCAATAGGCATCGGCGGGTTCAGGGTATTTAATGCCGCAGAGGGAACACCGCCAGGATCGGCCATCTATTACAGCGATGAATGGTGGGACATATTTATTCACACAAAAAGCGAGGCAAAACGCCTTGGCCTCGAAATGTGCGTCATGAACGGTCCGGGATGGTCCACATCGGGAGGCCCCTGGAATACCCCGGAAAATGCCATGCAGGAGGTCGTCTGGACTGAAGAACAAATTGCCGGCCCAACCGAATTTAAAGGGAAACTCACCATCCCGAAACCAGTATTGGGTTTGGAACGTGATATGCAACGTGACACTGTCATTAATATGCGTTATTATATGCCCCGTGAGCACGTTATTGGATATTACAATGACATTGCACTGCTGGCATTCCCCACACCCAAAGGAGAAATAGCGGATAACCCATACCGCATCGACCGCTGGTGGGAGAAGGCGGGTTACTCAAAAATGGCAAGGTATATCCGGGATAGGAAGGAGGCGCCGGAGGAGGAAGTTGTGCGTTTTGATGAAATAGTTGACCTTACAGGCAAACTGGATTCGGAAGGTAATCTCCAGTGGAATGTTCCCGAAGGCAACTGGACCATCCTTCGGGTTGGATACCAGCCAACAGGCCGGTCCAACCATCCTGCACCTAAAGGAGGCAAAGGACTTGAGGTGGATAAAATGAGTGCTGCGGCAGTAGATATCCATTGGCAGGAGTCGGTAATGAAAATGCTTATGGCCGGAGAAGAGGGGGGTAAAAGCACCCTGACTTCAGTAACTATCGATAGTTATGAAGCCGGTCATCAGAACTGGACAAAGGGCTTTGAGACAGAATTTAAAAAAATGAGCGGGTACGACATCCGCTACTATTTGCCTGCAATCGCCGGCAGAGTGGTCGGCAGTACCGATGAAACGGAAAGATTTCTATGGGATTTTCGCAAAACGGCCAGTGACTTAATCGTGAAGAATTACTACGAAAGGTTCCAGTCCCTGGCACACGAAAACAACATAAGTTTTGCAGCCGAAGGGTATGGTAACTTTGGCAATACCGATGATTTCTCAACAAATAAATTTATTGATGTTCCAGCAACGGAATTTTGGGCATTCAGGACGAACCATCATGGAGGCATCACCAAGCTCGGATCCTCCGCGGCACATACCTATGGAAGAAAAATTGTTGGCGCAGAGGCTTTTACAGGAGCCCCAGATAGGATTTTTGAAACCAATCCGCGCGATATCAAGGCGCAGGGTGATTGGTTTTATTCCAAAGGAATCAACCAGTTCTGGCTGCATGGATACACCAACAGTCCGTTCAAACAGAAACCCGGGTTAGTCCTTGGCTCTTATGGTTCGCATTTTAACCGGCACAACACCTGGTGGAAATATGCCAAAGGATGGTTTGACTATATGGCGCGCTGTCAGTATATGTTGCAGGAAGGGAATCCCACAAGTGATATTTTATACTACGTGGGCGAAGATGCACCTGTAGATCCTGAATCGACGGAGAACCTGAACCCCGCCATTCCTTTTGGCTACGATTACGATTTCTGCAACCGCGACATCCTTGAATCGGCAAGCGTCAAAGAGGGTAAGATTTTGTTGCCCAACGGATTGGAATATGCCGTTCTTGCTGTCATGAAGTCGGAACACATGAGGCCGGAAGTGCTGAAAGTACTGGAAAAGTTAATTAAAGAGGGAGCCGTCGTTGTGGCTTATAAGCCCACCCGTGTGCCCGGATTGAATAATGCGGATGCAGATTTAGCTGAACTGCAAAAGCTCACCACCAGAATATGGGGAGAAGCTGACGGCAAAACTGTTCTTAAAAACAACTATGGAAAAGGGGTGGTTTATGAAACAGAAAGTACCCTGGATGCTTTAAAAGATATCAATATCCTGTCCGATTTTGATTTTTCGGTGGAAAATGGGGAGCAATATGGGAAAACCCTGTTCCCCGGGAATGGCATGGAATTTATCCACAAAAAAACAGCCCTGACAGACGTTTATTTTGTGAGCAACCAGCATTATCAGCCTAAAACAATAAAGGCGAAATTCAGAGTAGCCGATAAATTGCCTGAATTGTGGGATGCCGTGACCGGCACGATAACCGACGCACACGAATACACCAAACTGGAGGATGGACGCATGGAAGTAACACTAAGACTGGACGAGGCAGGTTCCGTTTTCGTGGTTTTCCGGGACGCGTTAAAAGAAGAAAGTTCCGGTAATTATAAACCATCAATTGAGGTTGCCAGACATACTTTTGAAACACCCTGGCAAGTTTCATTTGATGGCAACGGAGTTCCCGGGCCAATTGTGATGGAAGAATTAACAGATATCGCAAAACATGAAACTGCTGATGTTAAATACTTTTCAGGGACGATCTCCTACGAAAACCAGATTAAGGTTGATGAGCTGAAGGAGGGGGCAAAAATGATATTGAACCTGGGTGAGGTGAATGTGGCAGCAGAGGTTATTGTTAATGGAGAATCATCAGGTTTCCTCTGGAAATATCCTTTTGCCATGGATATTACCGGGAAGCTGAAAGTGGGTGAAAATAGCTTTAAAGTGAATGTGGCCAACCTGTGGATCAACCGTGTCATCGGCGACCAGGAATTGCCTGAAGACAGCGAGTGGACCACCGACACCGGCTCAACAGCAAGAGGGATGGGATTGGCAAGAATCCCGGACTGGGTAGCGGAAGGCAAGGAGAGTCCGACAGGCCGTAAGGCTTTTGTCGGCTGGAAGTGGGAACATATGAAGGGAAAAGGACTACTTCCATCGGGATTGATTGGTCCGGTGACAATTACCATGGAAATGTAAAAATTCAAAATTATGATACGGCTCTTCATTCTCATAGTACTATCAGGTATTTGGACTGAAATTCCTCCTGATAAAAAGCAACTTCATCTTCCACCATTGGAAAATGGATCAGCATCTCCAGGGAAACGGGTTGCGGTTGTACCTGCTGAATATGAAGGAACAGATGTTCATCATCTGCTTTACCTTCCTTCTGACTGGGATCCGGATTGGAAAAAAAACGGACGTTCCTGGCCGGTCATTATTGAATATACAGGAAACAGGTTTCCAACTTCAGGTTCAACGGGTGAGTTAGAAGGTGCAGCGCTTGGATATGGCCTGAGCGGCGGGAAATACATATGGGCAGTTTTCCCCTTCGTGGCGGAAGACCATAAGCACAATGAGGTCACCTGGTGGGGCGATGAGCATGCCACAGTTGAATATGCCAAAAGCAATGTTCCCCGTATTTGCAAAGAGTTTGGCGGTGATTCTTCACAGGTTTTCCTTTGCGGCTTCTCCCGGGGTGCAATTGCCGTTAACTACATTGGACTTTTTGATGATGATATTGCCAGACTCTGGTGTGGGTTTATTTCTCATGATCACTACGATGGAGTCAGAGAGTGGAAGGGTACTGCCTGGGGCACCCCACTTGACTTATACCGTACTAAAGCAATCCAGCGCCTGAAGCGATTAAACGGGCGTCCGGCTTTGATATGCCAGAACGGGGGAACCCGGGAAATTCGCGAATATCTGACTGATTTTAAAGACCTCGCAGAATTTACCTATCTTGACATCCTGGTAGAGGAAATTTTCCCAAAAATACCTAATGCTTTAATGATTCACCCGCACACCGATCGCTGGATTTTTGTTGATTCCAAAGAACGCAGAAAGGTTTGGGAGTGGATGGAAAAAGTTTAGCAAAAACAAATTATAATGAGATGAAACATACTTCGAATAATAACAGAAATATGAGAAAGCTGATTTTATTTCTTTTAAATCTTGCAATTTCTTCCATCGCTTTAGC